>DATJFP010000024.1 GCA_035495615.1 Verrucomicrobiia bacterium
AGGAAGGGTGATCTTCAAAAGCGGTAACTGCTTCCCCGACAAATAGGACGCATTTGTTAGAAAAAAATCCGCATATTTGTAATATCCGAGCAAAAGAACGTCGCAGGTGATGCCAACCACCAGAATAAGCTTTCTCCGGAAAGGCTGATTTTCGTCGGCGAGAACCGTTCCTATCCCGTAATTAAAAAGCAGGCTCACCAGGAGCAGTATGACGTATTTTGGATTCCACCATCCGTAGAAGAAAAGGGAGGATAATACAAGGGATGCCTTTGCGGCGATTGTGAGTCGATTCCGATTTAGGAAAAAATAAATCGTCGCCGCAATGGGAAAGAATAGAAGGATGTATCCCGCTGAATTAAATAACATACGTCCCGAAAACTTTTTGTGGATTAGGAATCCACTTTCGAAAATCGTACGGTATAAATGATGTGCTGTTCGTAAACGGGACCGGGTCCTTACCCTTCCCTGCCAGCCCCGGTCCGGTTACTGCATTATTTCCTTTATTTTCTCGAACCCGGCACTTTTGGAACCGGTACCGTTAATGAAAATCGTCTCATTGATCGCTCCCCCTTATTGGAATTGCAGGGCCGACAGGCGTTCCAGCAAAGGCGGCACACGGCATACGGCGCCGTTCAAATCCGTCTTCCCCTGCTTCTCGATGTCCTCGGCTTCTTTCAGCAGGGCCTCGGCCTCATGGAGTTGTTCTTCGATTTTCTTTAAAATCTCCATCTGCTGACGCTGCCATTCCTCGAGATTCTGCTGCATCTTGGGGACATCGTCGAGGGCTTCCTTCGCGCCGGCATCCTGGGGATTCGCCGCGAGCGCTTCTTTCGCGGCCGCGGCCTTGTCGTCGATGACCTGCTGCATTTCCTTGCGCTCCGCCTCCGTGGCTTCCTTATGGCGATCCAGAGCGTCTTTGTAATCGTTTACCGTGCGCTGAACCGTCATGGCAAGCCCATCCAGCACCGCCCGCTTTTCCGCATCCGGCGTCCGCGCCGCTTGCTCGGGGCAGGATTCTTTAGGCGGCTCTTCGGGCTTCTCGCGGTCGAGCGGCGAAAGCCGCCAGCGCACGCGGATCTCTGTCCGGTCGCGAAAGCCGGGCTTGTCTTTGTTCTCGGCTTCCCACTTCGTCTCGCCTTTGAGCAGCATACCCGTGGCCGGGAGATCGCGCTCCACCTTCCGCATCACAGCCGCCATCCGTTGTTCAAACTGCTGGACGGCTTCCTGCGGCGAGGCCGTGTCCGGCGCTTCAGGAACCGGTCCGAAAGCCTGGTCGCCCTCGTCGATATCCACAACCCCAAGCCCCGCGCTCATGCCGCCGCCGACCGGAAGCGTATGCGGCATAGCCTGAAACGAACTGCTGGAGGACTTTTCCGGAGCGCGCGGGTCTGTCGTCCAGGAATCCTCCTGCCACCGGCCGTCTTTTTTGATCTGCGTCCGGAGCGTGCTGTAGAAAATTCCCTTGCGGTAACTCCGGCACGTCTCGTTCGTGCCCGCAACGCAGATCGGATAAACCCCGCGCGTCCGTTCGAACTGCGACCATTCTCCGGGAACTAAATGCGATCCCGCGGCGATCGAATACGTCTTGCGGTCCTTGTCGAGAAGGACCGAAAGCTCGGCCCCGATCTGGTTGGTGGTATCCTCCCCGCGGCCGTGCACCCGGCGCACGACATTGGGGCAGACGTAATCGGATTTCTCGTCCCAGCGCAGGAGCCCCTTGCCGAGAGGGCCCACGGAGCTTTCCTCCCCCGCGGCCCCGGCATCGCCCCACGACTTCGACCGGACCTCAGGCTCTTCTTTTTCGCTCCCCGCGTCCTCATCGCTCATGCCCATGCGCTTGGCCATGGCTTCGAACATTTTCATCTGCTGATCGAGGGCCTTTTCGTCGGCGTCCGGTTCCGCGGGCGCCTCCTCGACCGGCGCCGGAAGAGTCACGTCATAATGGAGCCGCGTCGTGATCACGGTCGTGTCCCACGCTTTCCCCATGGGCGTGTACCCTCCATTCGCGTCATCTTCGGCGGGACAATCCTGGAGATAGCCCCACTCGCTTGTTGTTTCCACGTCGATGGTGCCGCCCCATTTTTTCACGGTAAGAAAACGCTCAGGACCATTTCCGGAAGGAGGCTGCTGCGCCTCGGCGGCGGGCGAAAGCCCGAGTAAAAGGGCGAGAAGGAGAGCGAAGATGCGGACTGTAAAAGGATGCGCTTTGCTAACCAAGTTGGCTTGCTTTCCTTTTATTGGGAATGCCGTTCTAACTGCCAAGCATGCCGCATTTTACGGCCACGTCCCTTGGAATTCAACACCCTCCTCACCCGGTTCCGAAAATAAAAGGGCCTTGACAGGCAACCAAATGGTTGCATATAATTGGGGCATGGCAGCCGGTGAAGACAAAGTATTCAAAGCCCTTGCGGATTCCAGCCGCCGTACCCTGCTGGACCGGCTGCACAAAAAAAACGGCCAAACCTTGAACGAGCTGTGCGCGGGGCATGACATGAGCCGCCAGGCTGTCACCAAGCATCTCGTCCTGCTCGAAGAAGCGAATCTCGTGACCACTCGCAGGAAAGGCCGTGAAAAATGGCATTATCTCAACCCGGTACCGATCAACGAAATTTACATGCGCTGGATCGGCAAGTTCGAGAAGTCCCGGCTTGCGGCATTGCACAATCTCAAAGAAGCCTTAAAGGAGAACGACCATGAAAAAACCTGATTTCGTCTACACCACTTACATCAAGAGCACTCCGGAAAAAGTCTGGCAGGCGCTCACCACGCCCGAATTCACCCGGCAATACTGGAAGTACGAAAATATTTCCGACTGGAAAAAAGGTTCGGATTGGGTCCACCGGGACCCGAATGGAGAGAAGGGAAAAAACGTCTTCGTCGAAGGCAAAGTGCTGGAAAGCAGCCCGCCCAACCGCCTGGTGCTGAGCTGGATCGATCCCGCCAACAAGGCCGATGAGTCCCGCGTCACGTTCGAAATCAAGCTCATTGGCGAGCTGGTCCGTCTCGATGTGGTCCATGGCGACTTCAAGGCGGATACCGACATGCCGGAGCGCATCTCCGGAGGCTGGCCGCGGGTTCTCTCGGGTCTCAAAACCCTTCTGGAAACCGGCAAAGCCATCGACATCTGGACGGGTCACAAGACCTGCAGCGAAAACGCCGCCGTCAAAACCGCAGTGTCCTGAAAAATCCCGCTTCAAAAAAATGGGGACGGTTCCAATTTCATGGAATCGTCCCCATTTTCAAAACCACTCCAAACCGGATCGAATTGCTTGTCAGGGGGGACTGTCCCCATGCCCTGTCCCCGTGTCCTGTCCCTAGGGACTGTCCCCTATGTGCTATGTGTTTATTTCAGGCGCGGCATTTCAAGGCGATGGCGTTCAACATGCCGCGAAAAACGATTTGATGAAGCGGCCAGACCGCATACCAGTAAGCAAGCCCCGCCAGACCGCCCGGATCGAAAAGCGCCGTCTGCGTAATGCGGCATCCCGCCCCCGAGGGCGAAAGTTCGTACTGGAGCCAGGCGCGTCCCGGAAGTTTCATTTCGGCATGAAGCCGCAAAAGCGCGCCGGGCTGGCAGGCTTCGACGCGCCACCAATCAACGACGTCTCCCACCACCAGCTTGTTGGGGTTTCGCCGGCCGCGCCGCATGCCGATGCCTCCGGACAAAAGATCGAGAAATCCCCGCAGCCGCCAAAGCCAATTCGCAAAATACCAGCCGTTCGCCCCGCCCATCCTCTCGATCACCTGGAACGCGGAGTCACACGTCGCCGGAACTTCCACCGTGCGCGCATCCGCCAGCCGGTTTCCAAGACGCCCTTTTGCCGTGAGATTTGCGCCGCTCAGAGAAAGCGCGTCCGACCACCGCGTCAGCGCCATATCCTCGTCCTCATGGACAAGAGCGCGCGCGATCGCCTCGCGGATAGGCCGCGGCTTCACGCTGAAGACTTCCAGCGCGCTTTTGTCGTGCACCGTCGTTTCGTGCCGGATGCTCTCGATGAGTTTCCGCCCGACCCGGGCATAAAGCGGCGTGATCAATCCGAGCCAAAGGCTGGAAAGCCAGGGAGAAAGCACGGGAACAGGAATAATGAGACGCTTCAGGTTCCGCTGGCTTCCGTATTCCTTCATGAGATCGAGATAAGAAAGCCGGTCCGGACCGCCGATTTCGAAGATGCGGCTTTCATCGAAAGGTTTCTCGACCGCTTCGTAAAGATACGCAATCACGTCCTCGATGGCGATCGGCTGCGCCTGGACATGTACCCACGTGGGCGTCAACATCATGGGAAGACGCTCGACCAGGGAGCGGATCATCTCGAAGGAAAGGCTGCCCGATCCGATGATGATGGACGCCTGAAATTCGACAACGGGAATCCCCGACGCGCGCAAAATCTCGCCGACCTGCCTCCGGCTCGCGAGATGAGGCGAAAGCTGCGTGCCGTGGCTCAATCCGCCGAGATAAACGATCTTGCGGATCTTCGCTTTCCTGGCCTCGGCTGCAAAATTTTCCGCCGAGCGCCTTTCCTGCTCTTCGAAATCGCGCTCGCTCCCCATCGAATGCACGAGGTAATAAGCCACCTCCACGCCCTCCATCGCGCGGGCGATCGAAGCCGCGTCCAGCAGGTCTCCGGAAAAAATCTCGGTGGAAGGATCCGCCCAGGCCTTGAGATGCTCCGGACGCCGCGCGAGACACCGCACCGCATGACCGGAAGCCTCCAGCTTTTTGAGAAACCGCCCCCCCACGTATCCTGTCGCACCCGTAAGAAGAATCTTCATTGGCTCCCCGGGCTGTTACGCCCGTCCCTTTATTTCATCATTACGGGTTCAGATACCAGATTGCGCCGTTCAGATAGCCGGCGAAACTTACCCACGCAAGGTAAGGCAGAAAAAGCAGCGCCGAAACCTTATCCTGATGCCTGACCGCGGAAATCAGGAGGAAAAGACAAATCCACAACGCAAGGATGTCGATCATGGCGATCGCGGGATTTCGCATCCCGAAAAACAAAAAGGACCATGCGCCATTCAGGATAAGCTGGAGAACAAACAGGAAACGGGCCGATGGGACTCCCGTCCAAAGCCGCGCCCCGGCCGCCGCCATGAGAACATAAAGGGAAGTCCAGACAGGCGCAAAAATGGCATTCGGAGGATTAAGCGGCGGTTTCGTCAGCCCGCCATACCAAGTCGTTACCGACGATGCCGTCACCATGCCGCCGGCCCAGCCGATACCCAGACAGATCGTCAAAAAAATGAGAAAACGCGGAATCGATTTCACAGGGAACTATCGCAAAAGGGCTCTGACATTCGCCCGGATTGAGGTGGCTTAATCATGTCTTTAACTGTCCCCCGTGGGGATTGTCCCCTAAGGAATCTGAGCTGGCGCCCGCTTATTTTCCTTGGGAGCCTGAAGCTCATCTGCCTGGCTCACATCCGCGCGGTCGGAGCGAGGCAGGATATTGACCTTAAACCAATAATCATGAATGAATTTAACGAGAACTAAAATCTCGTCGAAATTAACCGGTTTTTTGATGAACGAATTGACGCCGAATTTGTAGCACATGTTGATTTCCAGATTGGAATAATAATTACTCATGCAGATGATCGGAATATAATTCAGGAGCGGATTTACTTTGATTTTCTCCAGCACTTCGAGCCCGTTCATTTTGGGCATCTGAATGTCCAAAACAATGATCGCCGGATGATCCGCCATTTCAGGGCTCTTGTAATGATCCGTCGTAAGAAGATAATGCACAAGCTCTTCGCCGTTGCGGACCCATTTAAGCGCGGTCGTCTGCTTCCCGCCATTGAAACAAGCCGTCAAGGCTTTTGAAACCATCTTGTAGTGATCTTCGCTGTCATCGGCGAAAACAATGATGTTGCCGTATAACTTTTCGTTAAGTGTCTCCATGGATCCCCCTTTTTTCGGCCCTTTCGAATCAGAAAAAGGCCTTAAGACTGCCGGGGGAGATTAGATGATCGTTGGCTTATTATACGCGGGCTGCTGCCTGTTAGGGATCTTTCTCCGACCTCTTAATTCCTGCCGTGCGGCTGGAATCTGACAACCCTTCGTGGGTGCCGCACCTTCCTGTAGGTATTTGGAAGAGACACTGTTAGTCCGTTCCCGCCAGAACCAATCCGAATGGATCGAATTGCTTGCCGGGGGGACTGTCACCTTAATTTAGGCCGCCGGTATCCAGCCCGTCTCGATGACCTCCGCCTTGTTCCGCCGCGAACTCTCGACTCGAAGTTTCTCGGTGGCCTGCGCCTGCTCCATGCTTTTTACTCCCGTGCACGCCACCGGCTGCACCTGCCCCGCGTCGGGCGTAAAGCCGTACTTCTCTTTCAGCAGATCTCCGAACGCGCTCATGACCGGCTGCATCTTTTCCGGCTGCGCCGTAAAAGCGCCGGAATAAAAAGCCTTGGCCGGAGAAATGGATTCATCCGGCATCTCGCGCTGGGATTGATTGGCCGTGCAGAAAAAATAACTCGGGGCTTCAGGCGCGGCCTGATACGGCGACTCCCCCGCGTAGGCGGCAGGCAAAATCAAGGTGAAGACGACAACAGCAAGCGCAAAACCAGAAAAGCGGCGGTTCATGAGTTTCTCCTTGTCTAGAAGGGCTGTCCCCTTAATTGGCCTGATACGTCCAGCCGGTCTCGATCGTGCCTTCGGGGTTGGCTTGTTTACCGGGTTTTAAACGCGCTTGAAGCGCGGATGCGGCTTCGTCCATGCTGTGCACTTTCGCGCACGAAACGCTGTTGTCGAAAGTCGTCGGATCCTGGGCATAAGCGTATTTTTCCTGGAGAAACTTAATGTAGGCATCCCGCACCGGAGTGAGGACGCGGACATCGGTCGTCGTAAAGACATCGGAAAAATACGCCTTCCCTTTGGGAGCCGCCGGCGTGGGGTCTTCCATGGCCATGCAAAAAGAGTAGGATG
The DNA here is from genome assembly GCA_035495615.1 of Verrucomicrobiia bacterium. NCBI lineage: Bacteria > Pseudomonadati > Verrucomicrobiota > Verrucomicrobiia > Verrucomicrobiia bacterium. The sequence goes on from DATJFP010000024.1 coordinate 6,929, forward strand.
CGGCCTGAGGTTTGTTTTGGTCCCAGGGTGTCTCCCCCGCCAACGCAAAAGGAAGCTCATAGAAGGCAGCCATGACGAGGAACAGCAAAGAAAAAAAAGCGGGTATCCTTTGACGCATAAATTCTCCTTTTTATCGAACCGGGCTCAGCGAAGCGACCTTAAATAGGGGTATTGATTCTGCCGGGGACAAGTTTCAATACCTGTCCCTCTGAGAACCGGTACCGTTAATTTCTGTCTCATTAAATGGATTGAAAATTAAACCGGTTTTGATTGCTTTCGCTAAAGGGGGCCTGTCCCCGTGTCCTGTCCCTAGGGACTGTCCCCTTTATTTTTAATAGACTAATTTTAATTTGAACCTTTTTGTGAACCGTTTGTAATCAATTATTTGGGCCTTTAAG
>DATJFP010000025.1 GCA_035495615.1 Verrucomicrobiia bacterium
CGACAGTCCCAGCATCAGCATGACGATCGTCACGCGTTTGTGGACTGAGAACTCCGGTAGACTCATAGCACCTTATGTTTCTGCTTCTTGCGTCTCCAAAATGCGAATCTTCGTGCCGTCTTCAAGCCTTTCCAGGCCGGAAACGGCCACCAATTCTCCTTCGGAAATGCCTGCATCGATTTGGGAATAGTCGGGGCGTGTATACCCCACGGTCACGGCGCGCTTCTCCGCGGCCTCTGAATCCGAGTGTAGCACGAAAACGTACTGTTCGCCTTCGCTGCCCTGGAGAGAATCCGTGGGGACGACCAGGGTATTCTTCTTGCTGTAGAGGAGGATGCGGATGCGGGCGAACATGCCGGGCAGCAGGAGCCGCTCCGGATTCTCGATGCGTACGCGCGCGGTGGCCGTGCGGCTCGTGCCGGCGACGACCGGCGCCACGTTTTCGATGACGCCTTCGAAGGTCTTGTCAGGATACGCGTCCACGAAGACGCGCGCTTTCTGCCCGAGGGCGATCTTGTTCACGTCGCGCTCCACGATGCCGAATTCCGCGTAAACGTATTCGGTCATGATGTGCGTGCCGAGCAGCGTATTCGGCGTCACCGTTTCCCCTTCTTCGATCTTCAGCTCGCCGATCATGCCGGCCGTCGGCGCGTAGAGGTTGGATTTTTCCAGCATGGCCTCGTTGGCCTTGGCTTCCAGGCGCGCGGCCTCGGACTCATACTTGGCGCTGTCCAGCTCGAGCTTGACTTTGTCGAGCGTCTGCTTAGGAATCGCGCCCATCGCAAAAAGTTTTTCATGCTCTTTGACTTTGTCCTGTGCGATCGCGACCTGCGTTTCGAATTTGTTGAGCTCGGCCTGCGCGCGCTTGAGGCGCAGGAGAATGTCGTCCTGCTTCAGCGAGATGAGCAGCGCGCCTTCTTCATAGCGTTCGCCCTCGCGGTAATTGATCGAGCTTACGACGCCGGGCACTTCGAAGCTGAGCTTGAATTCCATGGCGCCCTTGATCGTGCCGAGCACGTTGAGCGAGTCTTCGTAGTTGAAGCGCGAGACCTTGAAAGCCTTGACCGGAATTTTCTTTTCCTCGGCCGGCGCCTGTTCTTTAGACATGGTTTCTTCGAGCGACTGGGGTTTGACTTCCTTTTTCTTGAAAATGAACTTCTTGGCCGCAAAAGCGCCGCCGGCCGCGACCGCGAGGAGCACCGCCAGGATAATGAATTTTTTCAGCTTGCCGCCCTTGGGCTTTTCCGGCTCTTCCACCATGATGGAAGAAAGCGAAGAGCCTTCCACCGGGGCCGCCTTTTTCTCGGGCAGCTTGACCTTGGATTTGAGGCCGTTCAGGATCTTCAGGGGAAGCCCGAGCAGGACGAGCGGAAGCTTCAGCAGCTTCACGAACATGCCGGCCATATTCTTAATCGGATTTTTCCGGGGCGGCTTCGGAGGAATCGCCTCGGGCTTGTCGTCACTGGACATAGGTTTCCTCGATCGGTAGATAATTGCGGATGCCCACGGCGCGGTTGAGCGCCGCCTTGGCGGTAAAGTAATCCTTCAGGGCCTTGTTGAGCTCGGTCCGTTCCTGCTGGAGGTCCAGCTCCGCCTGGAAATATTCCGAGATCTGGATTTCGTTCTGTTCCAGGCGGTGCTTGGAAAGCCGCGCCAGGCGCTCGCGGTAATCGAGCTTCTGGAGCGACGACTTCACCTGGATGAGCGCCTTCTGGTAATCGTAATAGGCTTGCTTCACGTCCTGGATGACTTCCTTTTCCGCCTTTTCCAGTTCCACGATCTGGTCGAGCTTGTCGGCTTCGGCTTCCTTCATCTGCACGAGCGCGTCCAAGCCGTCGAAGAGGTCCACGCTGAGCGTATTGCTGGTCGTCTGCGTGCCCGAGGACGACTGGAATTGCGTGACGGACGGCGCGTTTTCGTCATTTTCGAATTTGTGGCCGATCGTGCTGCCGAGCGCGTTCCATTTGAATTCCAGGAAACAGCGGAACTCGTTGCGCTTTTTCGGATTAGTCGCATCGGCATCGAACGCTTCACCCAAGGCCCCCATTTCCAGGACGATGTCGGCCCGCGGCAGGAGCGCGCCGGTTTTCACGCGCTCGTTCAGCCGGGACGACTCAAGCTTATAGGCTTCCACCTGCAGCTCCGCGCGGTTGTGATAGGCCAGGTCGACAAGCGCCGGCAGTTCGGGGGCGGGCTTGCCGTCCGCGAATTCCGTCGGCGCTTCTTCGGGTTTGTTGGAGCCCTTGCTGTCCTGGCGGCCGCTGGCCAGAAGCGTGTCCATGTCGTAAAGCGGCGACACTTCGATCGAGTCTTCGATCTCCAGGTCGAGATAGCTCTGCATGTCCAGCTTCGCGAGCTCGAGCTCCTGCTTCGAAGTCTCGAAGTCATACTGCATTTGATTGTAGAGGGATTGCACGTTCAGGTGCTCGATTTCCGAGATCAGCTCTTCCTTGAACTTCTGTTCCGAAATTTTGGCGAAGGGCTCCATCTTCAGGATGGCGTCCTGCTGGTCTTTGACGACTTCCGAAGCGCGGTTGTATTCGAAGTACGCCTCGGAAACGTCGCGAACCATGTCTTCGATAATCTTATCATATTCCTTTTGGGCGGACTTCAATTCGGCCCTTTCCTGCAAAAGCGTGTTCCACAAAACGCCGCCGCGGAAAATGGGCTGGCGCAATTCCACGTGATAGCCGCGCGAATTGAATTTCTGGTCCGACTGAAACCCCTGCTCGTCCTTGTACTCGATGTGCATGCCCGGAAACAACTCGCGCACGGCGCCGAAAATCCTGCGCTTGGCCAGCGCGATGCGCTCCCACGCGGCCTTGGCCGGCAGATTCGTCTCCACGGCGCGGTCCACGATTTCCTGGAGTTTCTTTTCGTCTCCGGAAATGAATTCCGAGCGCGAATGTACGCGCTTGGCGTCGATTGAATCTTTGATGATGCCGCGGCTCAGGTAAGGCATTTTTTCGGCGCGCTCCTCGCGCTGCGTTCTCACGCGGTCGCGGATGGAAGCCCGCGTCAGGTCATCCTGCGTGGCCACTTCGATGGGGGTTTGAACGACTTCCTTGTGAAGCATGGTCAAGGCCTGAAGGGGGTCGGTGTCGGAAGCCGTGGTGACGGCCGGGCCGGGAGCCGGAGCGGGTTCCTGCGTCGCAGGCGCCGTCGGGATTTCTTCCAGGGCTTTGAGAAGCGCGTCGGGATCATCATCCGCGGCGTAAGAACGGACCGAACACACGGCAAGCGCGACCAGCAGCAACGCAAAAGTCCGTTTCATCATTTCATCAGTCCTGGTTAGCGGCCCATTTCCCTTGTCCCAGAGGCGTTTTTGCGGACGGCAAAACATCTCAGCTCCGGGACCTTGTCGATTCCGGCCGCTGAAGAATGCAAAAACCGCTTCACGTATATCGGCATCGTCTTGAAACCACTTAACTTAGGAAAAAATATTCAACTTCCCAGCCTCGATGCCCGGAAAACAGGCTCATCTACTTCAAAAAAGAAGGCGCGGTTGCCAGTAAAAACGCGGCTTCTTTATGGGAAGGATTATAAAAGGAATGCTTGAAAACACCATGAAAAAAAAGGTTGTCGCCTTCCTTTAATAGGGACTTTTTTTCCTCGACGGAAACTTCCATGCGTCCGATAAGCATTGAGATAAACAGGGGGGTCGTTATGTTGAGCAGCGTTCCATGAAGTCTGGCCTTCGGGCTCAGAATGAGTTTACCGCAAAAGAAATCATGAATCAAAGGCGTGAATGAAACTATTTTCGCGCCCTTGCCCCCGAAATCCAGGTGGAAGGCGCCTTTTTGCGAACCCAGGAAAAATTGGGCGGGCTGTTCCAGCTCCTGTTCCCGGAAAAGCGCGCTGATGGTCATGCCCATGCCGCGCGCGAGCGACTCCAGGGTCTTGATCGAGGGATTTTTGATGCGCCCTTTTTCCAGGGCGGTCAGCGTGCGCGGGTCCAGGTCCCCCGCCCTGCGGCAAAGCTCCACGCCGGACAGGCCGCGGTTCTTCCTCATGGCGGTGAGGGCCCGGGAAAACGGCGGAAGCTCTTTTTTTTCGCGGTGCTTCATGCGACCTTTCATGCGGCCGGCTTGCGAAGCTTGACCGTTCCGAGGTTGAAACGCTCGAGGCCGTCTTCGTTCCGGAAAAACCAGTGCACTTTGCCTTCGCTGCGGTCCTTGTCCACGTCGTGGACCGCGATGGACAATTTCACGGAGTCGATGCCGCGCGGATCCAGGCCCAGGAACGTCCAGCGGATGCCGCCTTCCATGACGTAACCGTTCTGATCCGTAAAGGCGCGCGCCGCGATCTCGTTGTCCAGCGGCTCGTTCGTGCCCTGGAACCAGGACCAGACCTGCACGCCGTCGTCTTCATCATCCGGGCGGAACCCGATCTGAAAATCGTCGTCGTCTTTCCAGCGCAGGCCGTCGCCCTGCGGGTCCACGTAAATTTCGACCAGGTCATCCTGCCAGATCTGCTGGCCGTGGCGGCGGAGCACAAGGCTGTCATCGGTCACAATGATGGAAAAATAAAGCGCTTCCTGGCTCCACGCGAACCGGACTTCCGCTTTCAGGTCCTTGTTGTCGGTGATGGATCCGCCTTCGCGCGAAGAGGCGTCGAGGACAATGGCCTTGGATTGCGGCCAGTCTTTCAGGAAGCCGTCCACGCGGATGCCTTCCGGGATAAACGCGGCATCGGCCGTGGGCGGTTCAGTCCACGGCACTTCTTTGGCGCCGGGCTTGAATCCGACTTTTTCCAGGGCGTCGTTCAGGTAAGGATTTTTCGCCATGGTTTTCCAAATGAGCCCGGTCCGGTAATTTTCGATCATGAGAAGGAGCGGCCCTTGGTCGATGGCCAGAGCCTGGTCGCTGAACCATTTCTTTTCCAGATTGAACGCATCGGAAAATCCGTATTGGCCCCAGAGGTCGTCTTTCAGGTCGTTGTAAAAATGCCGGAGGCAGGCCAGCGACTCCTGCGGCGTGAACACGATGGAAGACCCGCAGGCGGTCGGCGCGACCGTGCCGTCGTGCTGAGCCCATCCCGGCGGCGCGCCGTAGGCCTTGTACCCGAACGGGCCTTCGGAAGCCGTAAGCCCCCAGGAATCCGGGCCGTACGTGCTGAAGTGTTTCGCATTGTCGATGCAAAACTGGCGGTTGGCGAGCGTCGCGTTCACGGAATTCTGGAAATAATCCGCGTAGCCGTCGTTTTTGTTCCGGAAATCCACCCAGATGTGCGAATACTGGTGCGTGAAAAGCGGCGGCATCTGGATGACGTGGTAACCGCCGTAGCTGCCGACCGGCCGCAGGATTTTTTTCCAGCTCTCCGCGGGAATGGGATGCGTGGGCGAGCCGATGGCCATGAGGTACATGAGCATGGATTCGCTGTAATGATCCCAGCGGTATTTGCTGAACCCGTCTTCCGGCGACCACGCCAGCGCCAGCGTGTCGCCGCCGTGCATCATCCACGGCCAATCCACGCGCTCGTAGATTTTCTGTGCGAGACTCTCGATCTCCGCGTCCTGAAAATATTCCGCGGCGAACAGGACGCCTGCGAGCAGCAACATCGTATCAATGGGCGAAAGCTCGGAATTCTTGACGCGCGCGCCCGTCCTGAAATTCAGGAAGTGATAAAAAAATCCGTGCTCCTGCGGCGCCTCGTCCAGAAAATAGCGCAGCGTGCGGCGCGCGAGCTCGGTGGCGGTGCCGCGGTCGATCCATCCGCGTTCCGCGCCCACGCCCCACGCGGTCAGCGCGAAGCCCGTGGACGCGATGCTCGCGGGCGAGTTTCCAGCGCCGCGCTTGAAATTGTTGGCGCGGTCTTTGACGAGTCCTGTTTTCCTGTCCGCTTCCTGAACGAAAAAATCAAAAGCCTTGCGCGAGATCTGGTCGAGCATGTCCTCGTCTTCGGGCGACAGCACAGGTGCCTTCGACTCGGAAGCGGGCGCGGAAGCCGGGGCGAGATCCGCAGCGTTTACCTTCGCCGCGGCTTCGAATTCCGCGGCGGCAAAAGCGGGAACATTCAGCGCAAAAGATATGAAAAGCATGAAAAAGGCGGGCAAACTCCCGGCACGGAAGATTTTTCGCGTGGGATTCATGCGGTTATTCTACCTTAGAACACAGAAAACAGGACACAGGAAACAGGATAAATCTTTGTTCCACCTCTGTGTTCTGTGTCCTGTTTCCTGTGTTCTTACCATGCTAACGGTTAGGTGAAGCACTCGTTGACTTTGGCCTCGAGATCGGAAAGGCCGACGGGTTTGGTGAGGTAGTGGTAACACCCGAGCTTCTTGGCCTTGTCCACCATGGAACCTTCTTTGACGCCGGTCATCATGATGACGGCTTGCTGCGGAGCGGCTTCCTTGATGCGGCGAAGGACCTCGAGCCCGATCATCCGCGGCATGAGCATGTCGCAGATCACGAGATCAAAAGCGCCGGGCTTGAAAATTTCCACACCCTGCTCGCCGTTGGGCGCAGTCTGCACGTCAAACTCCCGGTCTTCGAAAAAATCTTTCAGGAAGTCCCGGATTTCCATTTCATCGTCGATGATCAGGATTTTTCCTCTGGCCATGCGTGCCTCCGGCTGCCGGTATGATAGCATGAGATTCGGAAATGTCGAACCTTGTCGGTCATTGCCCGCTGTCTTTTTTAAAGGCATACTACTTATAGAAGGAGCCGTTCCGTGCGCCGTCCGTTGCCAATCTCGCGAGGCCTTGTCTTCGCTCTTTTTTTCCTCGTCCCCGCTTCCGGCGCCTTTGCCGCCGAAGCCGGGACGCTCCGCGCTGGGGCCGCGAAAAGCGAAATCACGCCTGCGGCCGGCACGCCGCTCTCGGGCTACGGCAAGCTCCGCGGAAAAAAAACGCGGGGCACGCATGATCCCCTCTTCGCACGGAGTCTTGCCTTCTCTCGCGGGGACAAGACGTTCCTCATCACGTCGCTGGACCTCTGCCTCGTCGACGAAGAGCTGCGCGCGGCCGTCCTGCGGAAAATCCATGAAAAGCGGCCGCTCGCCCCGGAAAATTTCGTGCTGACCGCCACGCACACGCATTCCGGCGCGGGCGCGGTCGGCGGCCGTTTTTGGGAACGCTTCATCATGGGCAAATTCGAAAAGAAAGTTTTCGAGGCACTCACCTCCGCCGCGGCCGAATCCGGCGTGGCCGCGCTTGACGCCGAAGTTCCGGTGCGCGCCGAATACGCCCAGCTCCGGATCGACGATCTCGTGGAAAACCGGATGATCCCGAAACTCCGCTATCCTCAATTCCTCAAAATCCTCCGCTTCAAAGACGGGAAGGACGCCGTCGCGGGCCAGCTTCTCTTCATGGCCGCGCATCCCACGGTGTTCCCGGCCAAGGAAAAAATGGAATTCTCCGCGGATTATCCCGGCGTGCTCGCGGCGGCCCTGGAAGAAAAAACGGGCGGCGCGGTTTCGGTTTTCGTGAACGGCGCGGCCGGTGACCTGCGCCCGCACCTGCCGGACGGAGACGACAAGCTTTCCAAGATGACGGCTTACGGCCGCGCGCTCGCGGAAAAAACAGCCGCGGCTTCTTTCTCGCCGGCCGGTCTCGAAGGTCCTTGGGAAGCGGTGCTGGAGCGCGTCAAACTGCCGCGCACCCAGGTCCGCATCTCGGGCCCATTTAAAATTCCATCCCTCATCGGAAACCGTTTCTTCCCGAGAAAAACTTTTTTCCAGGGACTACGGCTCGGGGATTTTGTTTTGCTGACGTTTCCCGGCGAGATTACGTCCGAGATCGGCCATGAAATCGAAGCCCAGGCAGCCGAGAGCGGACTTCGTCCGCTCTTGGCCGGCTATGCCAACGATTATCTGGCGTACGTGGTGCCGCGCCGGTATTACCGTGACATGGAGCAGTACGAGTCGCGCGTTTCTTTTTATGGAAAGGACATGGCCTGGTTCGCGCAGAAAAAAATGCTGGCGATCGCGGACAAGCTGCTGACGGCGGAAGAAAAAGCGGCCATGGAAGCGCCTGGGACTTTAGAGTGGCAGGGAGAACTTCCGGTGCTTCTGCTGCACGGCAGCGCGTACCATCAAGGCTTCGAAGAAGGCCGGTTGATGAAAGACAAGATCCACAGCGGCGTGGACGGCATCTTCGGCTATTTCCGCGGCCAGATCCCGGTGCCGCTTGTCAACCGGCTCATCATCCGCTCAATCGGAAACCGCGCGTGGAAAAAAATGGAGCCGTACGTCTCGTACGAAGAATATGAAACAATCCGCGGGCTTTCCGACGGCTCGGGGGTTTCGCTCGGCACCATGAAGCGCATCCACGCGCTCCCTGAGCTCTTCCCCGCGCTCTGCACGAACGGCGCCTACTGGGGAAAGGCGACGGCCGACGGCAGGCTCATCGCGCTGCGCAATCTCGATTGGAACCGCGAAATGGGCGTGCACAAGCTGGCCGCAATAAAATTTCACGATTCGCGCGGCCGCGAGGATTTCGTGAAC
>DATJFP010000026.1 GCA_035495615.1 Verrucomicrobiia bacterium
CGCTTGCGCCGCAGCACGTCGCGGGGCAAAAAGGGACCGCCCGTCAGCGGGCGCGGATCAAGCGCCGTCATCAGCGCCGGATCGTCATAAGGCGACCAGGCATGGACAAGGGTTGCGTTTTTTTGCAAATCGTCGAAAAAGACTTCGGTCCAGGCCGGCGGCCGGGTTCCGGCCAGGAGAACGTACTCGATTCCCTTGGCCCGCAGCTCGGAAAGATCGTACGGAACAAGCGGACTCCAGAACAAAAAAGGGCTTTCCTGGCCGGGCTTGCGGGAAAGAAAATAAAGCTCGAACCCTCCCGGCTGCTCCTGCTCCCGGCGGATGAGAAAATCAAGCCTCCTTGCCTGCGCGTCGCCGTGAAGGCGGCCGTCGAGGCCTTGCTTCTTTTCTTCGAGCTGGGCCCGCGAAAACCGGAGCGGCGGCGCGTAGAATTTGACGTCCAGCGCGATCTTGGAGCCTGGCGCTAAATTCTTTTCGATCCATTCCCCGGCAAGCGTCCGCGTGTCGGGACGGCTCATGAGCAGGTCCCAGCGCAGGTCCATGCGGAGCGGATGAAAAACGGCGGCGGCCAGGACCGCGGCGCAAAGCCAGGCATGGCGGCCGGCCGGAAAGGCCGCGAAAAGTTTGCGCACGCCGGAAGCGGCAAGCAGGCAAATAAACGGCGTAAGAGGCAGAGCATAGCGGCTGTACGGCTGCCCTTTCAGCGCCAGCACCGCGTAGTAGGCCGCGGTGAAAATGAAAACGGCACGGCGCTTCATCCGAGGGAGCCAGGTCAACGCATGCTGCTCTTCAAAAAAAACCGAGAGGCCGCCGTAAAACGCAAGAAGCAGGACCGGCCATCCCATCCCCCCGGCAAGCGAATAAAAGAAGTGATGCCACGGTCCTGTGCCGGTATTTGACAGGGACTGCTCCCGCATCTCCGAGAGGAAAAACCGACCATCCAGCAGAGCGAATGGATTCAGGAGAAAAAAAACCAGCGCGGCCGCGCCCAGGGCCGCACCCGCGCACGCGGGCCAGCGGCTGCGGGGCGTGAAGCAGCCCGTAATATAAAAGTACGGCACCAGGAGAAAAATCCCGTTGTATTTGACCGCGCAAGCCAGGCCGATGAGTGCGCCCGCGAGGACGTGTTCGCGCACGCGTCCATGATGGTCCGCGGCCGCAAAAATGGCGCCCATCGCCAGGATCATCACGGCGACGAGCGGGATGTCGGCATACACATAATGCGAATCCGTGACATGCAGGAAGCAGAGGGCGAAGAAAAGAGACGAGGTCAGTGCTTCCTGCTTTGTCAGGTGACGGCTGGCCACGCGGTGCAGGGCGAAAATGCCCGCGGTGCCGCAAAGCACGCCGAACAGGAAGCGCGCGATAAGATAAAACGAGGCGGGATCGCCGTAAAAGAGCTGCTCGAAATCCGCGGGCGAATGAAAACCCCCGGCAAGTTTTCCCGCGACGTAATAAAAGCCGTAGACGATGAAAAGCAGGTAGCTGACGAGCGGCGGGATGTTGAAAAAGTGCGGGTTCATGTCCCCGGTTCCGTAGGCCAGCGCGTGGTTCACGACAATGGGTTCGTCCGCATGATAAAGATGAGGCAGACCAAAGTTTATGCCCCACAAGCGCAGCGCGAACCCGGCGGCGAGAATTCCTGCGAGGGCAAGATTGACGCTCTTGGCTTTCATGCGCGCACCTTCCCCCGCCAGTATTCCAGCATGTCGTCCAGAGCGTTCAGGGCGGTTTTGCGCGGTTTCCAGCCAAGCCGCCGGATCTTCCGCGGATCCGCGGCCATGACGCGCGGGTCGTCTTTGCGCAGCCGTGATTTTTCCACTTTGAACTTCATGGGCACGCGCGCGCGCGACAAAAGATAGTGCACGTACTGCTTGAGCAGGCGCCCCCGCCCCGTGCAGATGTTGTAGGCCTCTCCGGCTTTTCCTTTTTTCATGAGCAGCACGTAGGCCCGAACCACGTCTTCGACATGAAGAAAATCGCGCGTGGCGTCAAGGTTCCCGACACCCAGGACCGGCGGCTGCCGGCCCGCTTCCGCCATCGCCACCTGGCGGCACCAATCGGAAAAAACGAGCTTGTCCGACTGCCCTGCGCCGAGGTGATTGAAAGGCCGCGCGATCACGACGTCAAGATCATGGACCGCCGCGAAATTGAAGCAGGCCAGCTCGGCCATGGACTTTGTGGCCGCGTAAGGATTTTCCGGCCATTGCAGGTCGTCTTCCTTCAGGCACGGCTTCGTGCGGAACGTGCGGCCGTAGACCTGGTTCGTCGAGGCGAACATAATGCGGGCCCGGGGCGCATGCTCGCGCACGGCTTCGAGGAGATGGACCGTGCCGGCGGTGTTCACCGCGGTGGTCTGCGCCTGCATTTGCCAGGAAAGGCGCGGGATGCTTTGCGCCGAGAGATGGTAGATTTCATGGGGACGGATTTTCCGCACGGCCTCGCGCGCGCTTTCGCGCCGCGTCAGGTCGAGGCGCACCTGGCGCCGGGCCGGCCAATCGGGAACGCGGTGCGTGCAATAGGCGGCAAAAACTTCGGTCTTCGGAGAGCACTTGAGAAGGCCGAGCAGATAGTGCCCCGCGAAACCGCTTGCACCGGTGATCAGGACGCGGATCACTTAACCCGCTCCTTTCTCCTCTTCGACGACGCGCATGTCATGGTCCACCATCATGCGGATGAGCTGCGAGAAGCTCACCTCGGGCTTCCACTTGAGCTTGCGGCGGGATTCCCGGGCGTCGCCGCACAGGACGTGGACTTCCGCGGGACGGTAAAGCGAAGGCCGAATGCGAACGTGCTCTTTCCAGTTGAGGCCCGCGTGCTCAAAGGCAAGGCGCACGAATTCCTCGACCGTATGCGTTTCCCCGGTCGCCACGAGAAAATCTTCCGGCTTCGGCTGCTGGAGCATCAGCCACATGGCGCGCACGTAATCGCCCGCAAAGCCCCAGTCGCGCTTGGCCTTCAGGTTGCCGAGATCCAGATGCCGGGCCAGGCCGTGCTTGATGCGCGCGACACCGTAGGTGATCTTGCGCGTGACGAATTCTTTTCCGCGACGCGGGGATTCGTGGTTGAACAGGATGCCGGAGGCGGCGTAGATGCCGTAGCTTTCGCGGTAATTGATCGTGATCCAATGCCCGTAAAGCTTGGCCACGCCGTAAGGGCTGCGCGGATGAAACGGCGTCGTCATGTGCTGCGGGGAATGGTCCGTCAGGCCGAACATTTCGCTGGAAGAGGCCTGGTAAAAGCGGATGCGCTTCGGGTCCGTCAACTTGATGGCTTCGAGCATGCGCGTCACGCCCATGGCCGTGAATTCGCCGGTGAGAACGGGCTGCTCGAAGGACGTCGGAACAAACGACTGGGCCGCGAGGTTGTAGACTTCCCTCGGCTTGATCTTGCGCAGCGTGTTGATGAGCGAGAGCTGGTCGAGCAGGTCGGCCTGCACGATTTCGATGCGCCCCATGAGGTGCTGGATGCGCTCAAAGGTCTCGGTGCTGGAGCGGCGGACAACGCCGTAAACACGGTAACCTTTGGAAAGGAGAAACTCCGCGAGGTATGAGCCGTCCTGCCCGGTAATCCCCGTGATCAACGCCTTTCTTTTTTCAGCCATCGGGTCTCCGGGTCAGCGCTTCGTGGTCTGCTGCAGGCTCTGGCGGAAATATTCGATCGTCGTCTTCAAGCCTTCTTCGAGAGGCACTTTCGGCGACCATCCGAGCTTTTCCTTGGCGCGGGTGATGTCGGGCTGGCGGATCTTCGGATCGTCCACCGGAAGAGGCTTGTACTCGATCTTGCTTGCGCTGCCGATCATGCGGATAATCGTTTCCGCGAGCTGGAGGATCGTCATCTCGTTCGGATTGCCGAGATTGACCGGGGTGTTCAAATCCGAGAGCAGGACTTTTTCGATGCCCGCCACGAGATCGCTCACGTAGCAGAAGCTGCGCGTCTGGCTGCCGTTGCCGAAAACGGGTATCGACTGGCCGGACAGCGCGGCATTGATGAATTCCGGAATGGCGCGTCCGTCGCGCAGACGCATCCGCGGGCCGTACGTGTTGAAAATGCGGATGATCTTCGTGTTCAGGCCGTGCGCGTTGTGGTAGGCCATGGTGATGGCTTCCGCGAAGCGCTTGGCTTCATCGTACACGCCGCGCGGACCCACCGGATTGACGTTGCCCCAATAGTCTTCCTTTTGCGGATGAACGAGCGGATCGCCGTAGACTTCCGAAGTGGACGCCAGCAGCAGCGTCGCTTTCTTGGCCTTGGCAAGGCCGAGCGCATTATGCGTGCCGAGCGCGCCGACTTTCAGCGTCGGGATCGGGTGCTGGAGATAATCGATGGGGCTGGCCGGCGAGGCAAAATGCAGGATGTAATCCACCGCGTCCGGATATTCGATGTAATCGCTGATGTTCTGCTCGAGCAGCTTGAAGTTCTTATTGCCGGCCAGGTGCTGGATGTTATTCCTGCTGCCCGTGATGAAATTGTCCACGCAGACGACCCGGTATCCCTTGCCCAGAAAATGGTCGGACAAATGGGAGCCGATGAACCCCGCGCCGCCCGTGATCAAAACGACTTTCTCTGTCATGATTCCCTTTCTTTTTCCCGCCCTTAAAAGGCTTTGCGGCCGATGGCGTGGTAATTGAAACCGAGCTTTTTCATTTCCTGCGGCGAAAGGAAGTTGCGGCCGTCGAGGATGACGGGCTGGTGCAGGGACTTTTTGATCCGCTTCCAGTCCAGATCTTTGAACTCTTTCCAATCCGTCACGAGCGCCACGGCGTCCGCGCCTTTGCAGGCCTCGTAAGCGTCTTTGGCGTACTTGACGCCGCGCAGCACCGGCTTGGCCCGTTCCATGGCCTGAGGATCATAGGCCTGGATGGTCACGCCCTCTTTCTGCAGCGCCTCGATAATATCAATGGAAGGCGCGAACCGCATGTCGTCCGTATTGCCTTTGAAGGCCAGGCCGAGCATCGCGACTTTCTTGCCGCGCAGGTTCCACAGCACCTTTTCGATGAGTTTCACGTAGTACTGCTTCTGCGTCTCGTTGATCTCCAGCACTTCCTTCAGAAGGTTGAACGGCACGCCCAGCGCATGCGACATGTGGAGAAACGCGGCCAGGTCTTTGGGAAAGCAGAAACCGCCGAAGCCGATGCCCGCTTTCAGAAAACTTGCGCCGATGCGCGGGTCGAGCCCCATGCCTTCGGCGACTTTTTCGACGTCCGCGCCCACGGCGTCGCAGACGCGCGCCACGGAATTGATGAAAGAAATTTTTGTCGCGAGGAACGAATTCGAGGCGTGCTTGATGATTTCCGCGCTTTTGATGTCGGTCACCACCATGCGCGCCTTCAACGGCGCGTACAGCTGGCGCAGCAGTTTCTCCGCGCGCGCGCTCGAGACGCCAATCACGACGCGGTCCGGAGCGAGAAAATCCTCGATGGCCGAGCCTTCGCGGAGGAATTCCGGGTTGGACGCGACGTCGAACTCCACGCCGCGCACGTGGTCGAGGATAGTCTGGTAGACGCGCTCACCCGTCTGCACGGGCACGGTGCTCTTTTCGACGATCAGGCAGTAACGCTTCAGGTTCTTGGCGATCTCGCGCGAAACGTTTTCCACGTAGGAAAGGTCCGCGCCCCCGTCGTCTTTCGGCGGCGTGTTCACGCAGATGAAGACGATGTCGGAGTTCTGCACGGCCGGGCCGATGTTCGAGGTGAAGGTGATCTTCTTTTTCTTGCGGGCCTGGCGGACGATGCGGTCGAGGCCGGGCTCGTAAATCGGGATTTTTCCGGCATTCAGCATCTTGATTTTTTTGAGGTCGTTGTCGACGCAGACGACTTTGTTTCCGAGATGAGCAAAGCAGGCGCCCGTCACCAAGCCGACGTAGCCCGCTCCGATAATGGCCACTTTTTGCATTCCAGTCCTCCTGAAATTTCTCAAATCATGATTGATGCAGGCAACCCGTCCACGCAGAGCTCAAGCCGGAAGGGCCTTAGGGGGGACCCAGGCTGTCCTGCGCATACATGCTGCGCCCGAATTGATTGGCGCCGTTCACGGTCTCGCCGATACGCGGTTCGGAAAATGAGGCGCGGTTACTGCCGCCCCGAAGCGCGTAGTTGGGATAATGCTTCAAACGAAGATTGAAAAACAGCTCTTTATTGCCGCTGCGGATGGAAGAATTCCGGACGTTGTAGCCGAAGTCCAGGAGAAGGCAGTCGAAATCGCGGGTTGCCGTGACCTGCCATTCCTCGAGATCCATTTCCACGGCTTCCCAGCGGATGTAGCCGCCGACTTTCCAGCGGTCGTTGAGCGTGTAAAGACCCTCGAAGACGAATTGATGCGTGCCTTCGCTCTCTACCGTGTCCGCGGCCAGGCGCTCGCCGAAGAGCAGCCTGATTTTCTCGCCCTTGCGCAGGATGAAATCCTGCGTGAAGGCATGCGGCTCGCTGCGGATGAAATCGTGCTCGTAGCGCAGTTCGTACTGCAGCCAGTCGTAGGGGCGCAGGACGATTTCCTGGCCGAGCGTGATGAGCGACGCGCCTTTTTCGACGTTGCCCGGATTGGGCGACATGCTGAGGTAGGTGTTATAGCTGACCAGGTCCACGCGCTGCATCCGGCCGCGGACCACGCGCTTGGTCTGGAGGCGGTTTTCAAAGCCGAGCGTGACCACGTCCTGGTCGTCGATCGTGTCGATCTGGTCGAAATGGTCGAGCTTCTCGTCGCTCACCGAGGAGCGGAACGCCTCGTAGGTGACGTACGGCTCGATCACGTGGCGCAGGCGGTTGACTTCGATGCCTGCCACGTCGAACTGCGTTTCAAAGGTCTTGTAATACTGGTTGCGGACATCCAGGCCCCACCCGCCCACGGTGCGGAAATGATCGTCGTCCGACTGCGCTTCGCGGCTGTAATACGTGCCGCGCGCGTTGAGGAACGGCGTGACTTTGATGTCTTTGACTTTCATGGGCATGGACCATTCGCTGAAATGATCGAAGCGCTGCACGTCCTCGTTGTGCGAAGCGCGGGAATAGCGCTTGGCCAGATTCGCGTAGCTCGTCTGGTTCTGATAATAAACGTTGGGCACGATGCCCAGCGGCTGGTTCTTCCAGTCGAAGCGAACCTCGGGAAGTTTTTCAACCAGGGTTTCGAAGGTGTTCATCTTCTTGGTCGCGTGGACCAAGAATCCGTAGTTCGGGGAATTTTTAGTCAGCGTCACGAAGGATTGAGGTTCGATTTCGGAGCGAAACTCTTTCTCGAAAAAGTCCTGCAGGAAAACTTCGTCGGCGAGACGGTGGTAGCGGAGCTGGATGTTGGAATACTCGTCGAAGTCGGTGCGGTGCCACCACGAAAGGCGGCCGCGGTCGCGGTTTTCCGTCTGCGAGAAGGGATTCTCCCCGCCCGGCACCGGAGCTTCTTTGTCCTGCGTCCAATAGCCGCGGATTTCGCCGTGCGCGTACTGCCCGAAATCGTAGGAAAGGTCCGAGCCGCCGCCGAAGCCGCGTTTGCCGTGCACATCCGCGAGCAGATGCCCCCAGAGGTAGCGGTTGATGCTGTACCCTTTTTTCGTTTCGACGTAGGCGCCGAATTTGTCGTTGTAGCCGGCGACCACGCTGAAGGGCATGCTGCGGTTCTGGAGCGGGACCACGAGATAAGGCCACCAGAAAATCGGCCGGCCCATGGAATAAATCGTGACGTTGCGCGCCACCATTTTATCGTTGTCGTGGATCGTGACTTTTTTGGCGTGGACTTCGTACGGAGGCTTGTCGCCTTTGCAGGTCGTGAAGACGGCGTCGACGGCCGTGGCCGTGTCCTGATTTACTTTTTTGAGATCGCTGCCCGTGCAATGCCAGGGATAGCTGATGAGGGAGCCCTGGGGGAAATTGCCGCTGTGTTTGCCGAAGTCGTAATAAATCTCTTCGCCTTTGGCCACGGCCGATTCGCCCTGGAAAACGATAACGTGGCCCTTGGCAAAGGCCAGCTTGGTTTCGCGGTCGACCTCGGCATAATCCGCGGTGATTTTTTCGCTGCCGTGGGTAATGACGACATTGCCCTTGGCAATGACCTTCTTCTGTTCTTTCTGGTATTCGAGGGAGTCGGCGACAGTTTCGACCTGAGTATCGCGGTCGTCGTAAATGTTCTCGATGGGAAGCGAACGGGACGCGGGCTGCTGGGGTTCTGCGGAACGGGCACGAGGCGCTGCGACGAGAAGACCTGCCAGAAGAAAGGCGACAGGCATTTGGACGAATCGGCGAATCATACTGCTCCCGCTGTTATAAATCCTGGTAACGGACAACCCGGTTCCGGCCTTCTTCTTTGGCGCGGTAAAGCGCCAGATCCGACTGGTGGATCAATTCCCGCATCAGGGTCCCCGGCTCGGAATTTACCGGCATTTTTTCGGTCCCCTGCGGGTAAACAGCCACGCCCGCGCTCACGGTTACTTTGGTCACGACATCATAGACTTTAAAGGTATGCCGCGCAATGCTCGAACGGATACGCTCGGCAGCTTCCAGCGCGCCGCGCGCGCCTGTTTCCGGAATGATCACTAAAAATTCTTCCCCGCCGTAACGCGCCACGATGTCGACTTTTCTCAAGTTCGACCGCAGCACCGCGGCCACTTCCCGGAGCGTCGCGTCTCCGACCAGGTGACCGAAGTCGTCATTATATCTTTTGAAGTGATCAATGTCTAACATTAATAATGCCAATGAGAAGCCATGTTTCATGCTCCGCTTCAACTCGCTCTCGAACAGGTCCATGCAGTGCCGCCGGACAAAGACCTGCGTGAGGCTGTCGACGATGGAAAGCTCGCGGACGGTTTCGTAAAGACGGATTTTTTTGATCTGCAGCACGAGGTGCGAAACCAGCACTTCAAATTTTGCCAGATCGCCCTGATCGGCCCCGGCCACGCTCAGATACGCCAGCACGTCGTTCTCGATCGCCAGAGGAAACAGCCATTTGGAATCGACCAGCTGCAGGCGCTTTTCCTCCAGAGCCTTCTGCATCAGGTTTCTTTCCGGCTCGGGCGGCTCGAAGTCGTCGAACGCCACGCCTTTTTCCGTGATCGCGTAACGCCGGAACGGCTTCAGCGCTTCTTTGGATTCTTCCGCGTTCAGGATGAGCGACATCTCCTGGAACGGAAGTTCCGGGCGCACGCGCTTGTAGATGAGTTCAGCCAGCACGTCGTAATTCAGCGACTCGCTGAAATCGCGGGCCATTTCGAAAAGGTCCATGAGGCTGGCCGCCTGCTTTTCGAGATGCTGCAGGTTCTCGAGGCGGTTCTGGTGCTTGTGCTTGAGCATTTCCCAGCTGCGAAGGAGTTCCTCATTCCGGTCTGTTTCCAGTTTGAGCTGATAAAGCCAGGTGCGCCGGTAAACGATGAGCGCGCCGAGCGCGCCCAGATGCCCCACCAGCAGGAAAAGCATTTCGAATTCCGTGAAGCGCGCCAGGAAATACAGTTCGCAGATCACGAAAATGGCGACACTGGAACGGAAAAGGAAGATCGCGCGCTCCGAATAAAGATAAAACATCGGGAGCAGCATGAAGGACGACAGCGCGTAATACGCGAGGCTCAGCTCTTCGGCCTTGAAATAAAGGACCGGGAGCGCCATCAGAAAGATGATGAAGATCAGGATGCGCTTAAACATATCCGATTTCTTCCCGCTTTTTTGGCCGCGTAAAGCGCCTTGTCGGCCTTTTGGATGAGCATTTCCCAGTCCAGCGTATCAAGGGGCATATTGGAAACGCCGACCGAAACGGTCATTTGAAGCTGCTCGCGGCGCAGGACAAACGGCTGGGCTTCGACCTGCGCGCGGATTTTTTCCGCAAGCTTGGCCGCCTCGTCCTGGGAATATTCCGGCAGGATCACGAGGAACTCTTCCCCCCCGTAGCGGCCCACGACCGCGTTCTCGCAGATTTCGCGGAGAATGTCCGCAAAACGGATGAGCATGAGGTCGCCTCCCCCGTGCCCGTATTTGTCATTGCAATCCTTGAAGTGGTCGATGTCGCACATCAGGATCGAGAGCGGACGGTTGGTGAGCAGCGCGCGCGAATGCTCCTGCTTCAGGCGGTCATAAAGATAGCGGCGCAGGTACAAGCCGGTCAGCGAGTCGCGGATCGCGAGCTCTTCGGTTTTTTCGTAGAGCATGGCGTTCGAGATGGCGGACGACGAGAGCACGGCAATGGCATCGAGCAGCCGCAGGTCGTCGTTGGAAAAAGTTTCCGGCTGGCGCGAGTTGATGCGCAGCGCGCCGATCACCTTGCCTTCATAGAAAATCGGGGCGATCACGATGCTTCGGATGTTCTGCTGGCGCGAGGTCTGGCTCACGTCGAAGCGGAAATCCTGGTGCGAATCCATCACGATGAAACGTTTCCGGTTCCGGATCGACCATTGGTCGAACAGATCCCCCTGTTTGTCCGCGACGTTCGCGGTTTTGCGGAGCGCTTTCGACGCCATCACCGAGAGGTTCTTACCCTCGGCGTCGGCCAGCACCAGGATCACGATGTCGCCGCGCGGGATAAATTCCGCGGCGCGGTCCACCACGATCTTGCTGAGCTGCGACACGGACAGTGTCGTGGCGAGTTCCTCGGCCAGCTTGCGGAGGTTGTAGTACGTGGAATATTTCTCGAACAGGATGCTGATGCCCTCGCCTTTGGTCTTGTACGCTACGTCCAGGTCATTCTTTTCGTTCTGGTATTTCTCGCGGTCGACGAGAAGCCCGGCGATCTGGTTGTCGAAGTATTCGTCGATGCGGTACAGCAGCAGGCAGAAGCCCGCGTACAGGACAGGCAGCCAGACCACGACCGCGGTCTGGGCCACGCTGTAAACGAAGATCACCATGATTAGCGCAAAGCACGCGAACAGCACCCCCCCGATCAGCTGGAACGCGATCCATCCGCCGATGATGGGAAAAAGGAAACCCACGAGGCTCAGGATGCTGCGCCTCAGGTAGATTTCCGGATAGACCGTGGTGCCGAGGAAGGAAAGCGAATAGATAATCTGGTGAGTGAAGAAAAAAGCGGCGAGGAGCGAAACAACGAAGCTTATCTGTTTACGGGTCGTATAACCCATAAGCGATCAGACAATCGCTTTTTCAGTTACGGGATCGAAAAAGTGAGCCTTGCTCATGTCGAAGACCACCTGAAGGTCCTGGTTGACGGACGCCGTGTCCTGGTTGGAAACCCGCGCGACGAAGTTGTTCCGGCCCGCGTTCAGGTAAAGGTAAATCTCGGAACCCATGGGCTCGACCACGTCGACGGTCGCGGTAATGGTGAACTCCTGGCGCGCGTCCTGCGCAAAGATCTTGTCGTAGACGTCTTCCGGACGGATGCCGAGCACGACTTCTTTGTTCATGTAAGGCTCGACCTTGGAATACGACTGCGGCAGAAGGCGCAGTTTGATGCCCTTGTCCTGGAAATAAAAATCGCCGCTGTCGCGCTGCAGTTTGCCGCTCAGGAAGTTCATCGGAGGCGATCCGATGAAGCCGGCCACGAAACGGTTCTGCGGCATCTCGTACAGGTTGACCGGGTCCGCGACCTGGAGGATGCTGCCGCCTTTCATGACCACGATGCGATCGCCGAGCGTCAAAGCTTCCACCTGGTCGTGCGTCACGTAAATCATGGTGCACTGGAGGCGGTTGTGGAGTTTGTGGATTTCCTTGCGCATCTGGATGCGGAGCTTCGCGTCCAGGTTGGAAAGAGGTTCGTCGAAGAGGAAGACTTTCGGCTTGCGGACGATGGCGCGCCCGACGGCCACGCGCTGGCGCTCGCCGCCCGAGAGTTCCTTCGGCTTGCGCTTGAGCATTTCCGTGAGACCGAGGATTTCCGCGGCTTCCATCACGCGGCGCTCGATTTCCTTTTTGGGGTACTTGCGAAGCTTCAGCGCGAACTCGAGGTTCTCGTACACGGTCATGTGCGGGTAAAGGGCGTAGTTCTGAAACACCATCGCGATGTCGCGGTTTTTCGCAGGCGTGTCGTTGACGATCTGATTATCGATCAGGATCTGGCCCGAGCTGATTTCTTCCAAGCCCGCGATCATGCGCAGCGTGGTGGATTTGCCGCAGCCCGAAGGCCCGACGAAGACGACGAATTCCTTGTCCTCGATGTCCAGGCTGACGTTGTTCACCGCGAGGACTTTATTGCTGTACACCTTGCAAAGATTTCTCACGCTTACCGTGGCCAAAGCAAACTCCTTTGAAAGTTAAAAGTTAAGAAGCATACTCCAGAACAAGGCTCAACCGCTCGCGCAGGGAGCGCCGGTCGACGACCATGTCGATCATGCCGTGTTCGAGAAGAAATTCGGAAGTCTGGAAATCGTTCGGAAGTTTTTGACGGATCGTCTGCTCGATCACGCGCGGGCCCGCGAAGCCGATGAGCGCCTTGGGCTCGGCGATGATGATGTCGCCCAGCGACGAAAAGCTGGCCATGACGCCGCCCATCGTGGGATTGGTCAGAACGGAAATGAAAGGCTTGCTGCCCGCCTGGTAACGGGACAGGGCCATGGAGGTCTTGGCCATCTGCATGAGGCTGAGCGCGCCTTCGTACATGCGGGCGCCGCCGCCTGAGCCCGAAATGATGATCAGAGGAATTTTACGTTCGGTCGCGAATTCGACCAGGCGCGTGATTTTCTCGCCCACCACCGAACCCATCGAACCCATGATGAAGCGTGAATCTGTAACGCCGAATGCCACGGCCTTGCCGCCCATCTTGCCTTCCCCGGTCACACAGGCCTCTTTGAGACCGGTTTTTTTTTGGTCCTGCTTGAGTTTCTCCAGATACGGCTTCACGCCGGAAAAGCCCAGCGGGTCCTGCGTCACGAGATCCGTGTCGTGTTCTTCGAAGCTCTTGGGATCCAGGAGGTGCTGGATGCGGTCCTGAGCCCGCATGATAAAATGATAATCGCATTTGAGGCAGACGTAGAGATTGTCCTTGAGGGACTTATTGAACATCACGTACTGGCAGCTGGGGCACTTGGTCCAAAGCCCGGCGGGAACGCTTTTCTTTTTGAGGCCGCTGACAATGGGGCCGGACGGCATTTCCGCGGCATTCTGGGAAGACGGATTTTCGTCGCTCGCGATCATGTCCCTGTCACCTTGGAGGCGGGTTGATTGCAATTTTTATACCTTACGGCACGGCAAGAGCTTACGGCAAAATTTCACGGATTATAAAACGTAGGGGAGCCCCTGTCAATCGCTTTCTAAATTCAGGAGGCACCTTACTTTACAGAAATTCACTTTCATGGTATTGTTCTTGCATGGATACCCGGCTCATACAGAACCAATCCCAGAAGCTGATCTTATCCCCCCAGATCCGGCAATACTTACGCCTCCTTCAGATGCCCATCATGGAGCTTGCCCAGGCCGTTGATGTGGAAATGACCGAAAACCCCATGCTGGAGGAAAAAAACGGCACCCCCGACGAAGACGGGGTCATAGAGACGCCGGCGGTCGAAGCCGACGGCTCCCTGCCCGAGGTCCCCGCGCCCGCTTCCAAGGAGCTCCAGCTCGGCGAGTCTTTCGACAATCTGAGCGAATGGGGCCGCGATTTCGACGACAATTCTTTCGATCATGACTCGTCCTATCGCTCGTCCGCGGACTTGCAAAAGCAGAAAGATTTCAAGGACAGCCTCCTGACCCAGCGCGAAGGCCTTTCCGACTACCTTTTGTCTCAGTCCCGCTTCCTGGAACTAAGCGCGGAGGAAAAGAAAATCGTGGAAGTCATCGTCGGCAACATCGACGATCAGGGCTATTTGAAAGCTACGATCGAGGAAATGGCCGCAGCCTTGAACGTAACACCCGAAAAAGTCGCCGCAGCCCTCGAAAAAGTCCAGCAGCTCGAGCCCGCGGGAATCGGCGCGCGGAACCTGCAGGAGGCGCTCTTGCTGCAGCTGAAACGGCTCCATCCCGAAGCCGAGCTTGCCCGGCAGATTGTGCAGGAGCAGCTTCCGCTGTTGGAAAAAAGGGACTGGCCTCAGCTGGCGCGCGTGCTGGATGCCGGCGACGAGGAAATCAAGGAAGCCGCCGAGATTATCATGCGCCTCGAGCCGCGGCCCGGCCGGAGATTCAATTCCGAAGACAACATCGCGGTCACGCCGGACGCTGTGGTCACTTACAACGAAAACAGCACGCCGCCGTACAAAATCGAAGTCGTGAACGAAAGGATCCCGGAGCTGCGCATCAACGCCTATTACCGCAAGCTCCTGCGCACCAAAGACCTCGATGACAAGACCAAAGAATTCCTCAAAGAAAAAATGCAGTCGGCCCTGAACTTTCTCAAAGCCATCCAGCAGCGGCGCTCCACGCTTTACGAGATCACGGACCAGATCCTGAAAGAGCAGCTGGAATTTTTCGACAAAGGCTTTTCCCACTTGAAGCCGCTGCGCCTGAAAGACATTGCCGCGAACCTCGGGATTCACGAATCGACCGTGAGCCGCGCGATCCACGGCAAATACATCCAGACCCCGCAGGGCACGATCCCCTTCCGGAGTTTTTTCTCTTCGAAGCTCGAAACGACAAGCGGCGAGGCGGAATCGCAGAAGAGCATCATGGAAAAACTCAAGAAGCTGATTTCCGGGGAAGACGCGGCCCACCCGCTGAGCGACCAGGAGCTGGTCGCCATCCTCAAAAAAGACGGCGTCGTCATTGCGCGGCGTACCGTCGCGAAATACCGCGACCTGCTCCGCATCCTGCCTTCGCATCTCCGGAGAAAGCGCTGAACCGCGCTGGGAAGAAAAACAAGCTGGTGGTCAGAATCGAACTGACGACCTACTGTTTACGAAACAGTTGCTCTACCGACTGAGCTACACCAGCGTGAAGGGGTAGATGAAAACGGGGTGACATTATAGTCAAAACCGCCCTTTTCCGAAAGCCTATTCTTCCAGAGCTCTAGCGCCGCCGCGTGAGGTAATAAAAACCCAGGATCGTTTTCGCGTCCGTGATTTTCCCGCTGCGGATCATGGCCTCGATCTGCGGCCCCGTAAAAACCCCGATCTCGATCTCTTCATCCTCGTCTTTTTCGCCCCAGGCCGGATAAAGCTTTTCTGCGAGAAACAGGTGCATGACTTCGCTGGAAATGCCCGGCGACGGATAAAATGACACGAGCTTGCGCATTTTTTTCGGGCAGGCGCCGATCTCTTCGCACAGTTCCCGCTTCGCAGCTTCGTTCAGGTTTTCGCCCGGCTCGATGCCGCCCGCGGGAAACTCCCAGAGCCAGCCGCGCGCCGCGAAACGGAATTGTCGCACGAGCAGGTAGCGCTGCTTGGAGATTTTCGGGATCATGACCACCGAACCTGGATGCTCGAGGATTTGCCGCGACAGCCATTTCCCCTTGCCCGCGCGCACCAGGCAGTCCACCAAATGGACCGGGCCCTTGGAAAAAACAACCTTCCTGGTCTTGACCGTAAATTTTGCTTTAACCGGCATGGCCTGTCACCTCGATCACGGCCCCCACCTTGAGGCCGGATATTTTTTGCGCGGAACCCATGGGGCTCGCGATTTCCAGCCGCCCTTCGCTGTTGATCAGCGCGCAAAAGCGGCTGCGGCTGTGTCCGTAACTGGGCACGAGTCCGCGCAGGACGATTTTTCCCGCGCGCACGACGCAGCCGCTCCAGGACTTGAGGTCCGACTCGCGGAGGTTCGTAATTGCGTTTCCATAACTGTCCCAGCGCACAATCTTACCACGGATTTTGTTTCCCCGGCGCGTGGGTTTTTCTTCCGGAAACCGCCGCAGCGTTTTCAGCCGCGGGCCGAGGCTCGCGACGCGTCCGCCGCTGGCAAGATAGGCCGCGGCCGGGGCCATGATGTCCCGGCCGTGAAACGTGTTCGAGATTTTGGCCGCGAAAGCGCGGGAAACCGTATGGGCTTGCAGCTTCGGGAAAAGGCCCGCGAGAAATCCGAGAAGTCCGTTGTCGGGCGCGATAAAAACGTAACGGCCGGTGTCCACGGCCACGATCTTTCTCGCCGTGCCTACGCCGGGATCGACCACGGCCACGAAAACCGTGCCCTGGGGATAATATTTGAAGCAAGCCTCGAGAAAATAACCGGCCCCGCGAACATCCAGCGGCGTGATTTCGTGAGAGAGGTCCGTGATCACAGCCTGCGGCGCGCGCAGCCGGAGCACGCCTTTCATGGATGCGGCATAGGGGTCGCGCGTTCCGAAATCGGTCAAAAGCGCGATGGTCCGCGCCCGCGGGCGGGGCCTCATTCCGTTTTTCTCAGCCATTCCGAAGCGTGGACGATTTTCCTTTCCACGGAATCAAAGACGTGGATGCAGTTGCGGCCCTGACGTTTGGATTCCAGAAGCGCCGCGTCCACCCACTTGATGAGAAAGTCGGTGTCGATCGTCGACTGAGGAATTTCCGTCGTGACACCCAGGCTGATCGTAATGTGGAAAGAATCGCGCGACGGCATCACGACGACGAGGTCAGGGTCTTGCTCCACGCTCTGGCGCAGCTGCTCCGCGGCGCGCACGGCTTCGGGAAGCCTCTGCCCCGGCAGGATGATGCAGAATTCGTCGCCGCCGTAGCGGAAGATGAGATTGCGTTCGGAAAGCGTGTTCTTGACCTTGTGCGCCACCAGCTGGAGGATGCGGTCGCCCTGCTGATGGCCGGCCAGGTCGTTGATGGTCTTGAAGCCGTCCACGTCGAACATGATCAAGGAGAAAACCTGCAGGCATTCTTTGTCTTTGTAAATCTCGTTGGTCAGCCAGCGGGTCATGTAGCTGCGGTTGTAAGCGCCGGTCAGCGTATCCACGAGCGCGAGCGTCTCCACCCTCTCATAGGCGCGCTTCAGGCGGACCTGGTAATCCTGCAAGACGCGGTTTTCCCTCTCGGTCTCGCTTTTCAGCGTGAATTCTTTGAAGCGCATGGTCTCGTTCATGCGCGACGCGACCATGGAAACGAAGATGAAGAATAGCAGGTAGCTGTTGGACTTGATGAACCAGGCCCATTCCACTTCCTGGCGCCCGAGCACGATGCCGAGGGGATAGAAAATGTAGAGCGGCACGCATACGCTGGCCGTCGCCGCCGCGCCCCACGGCATCAAAAATCCCATAAGAATAAAAAACAGCGTGAACGTCACCATCTGGTCGAAGCCCGTCTGGACGTTGAGAATGCGCTGGAGCATGGTGGTGGCGCCGACGAAGATCGCAAGCATGATCGTAAATGCGTAGCAGCTCTTCCGGAACGGCGGCACGAAGCTGAAGACGCCGAAGCACAGCAGCAGCGCGCTCGAAACGAACTCGATCCGGACGGAAGGATTGATGTTCGGCGCGGCGTTCGTGTTCCATTCCGTGATGAACGAAATCATGTAAAGCAGGAACAGAAAAACGACGCAAAGACGGAAACGGGGCACGGCAAGCCGTTCGGTTTCCATCTCGAAGAACGACTTCACTTCGTCGTTGACGGTGGTCTGGGCCTGAAAAAAACGGACCAGATGGGCGGATGTTTTTTTGTTCGCTGCTGCCATGCGCACGCTGCGGCAAAGCCGCGGATTATTCTTCCGGTTTGGCCATTTCGGTTTTCATGCTTTTCGTGGTGACGCGGTCCAGGTACGCAAAATCATCGGTGTCAATGCGCACAAACTCGCCTGTTTTGACGAACTGCGGTACCAGGATTTTGAGGCCGTTCTCGAGCTCCGCCTCTTTGGAGGTTGCGCCGCCGCCCATGGGAGCAGGCGTGCTCGTCACCTGCAATTCCACGATCTTAGGGAAATCCACGCCGACCGCCTTTCCCTCGACGAAATCCACGCCGATCTCCGAATTCTCTTTGAGGAAAACCGACTGCTTCCCGACGGCCTTCTCCGGGAGGGAAAATTGCTCGTACGTTTCCATGTTCATGAACACGTACTGGTTCGCGTCTTTGTACGAGTACTGCATTTTGACCCGATGCGACTCCAGCGTCTCGATTTTTTCTTCGGCCCGCAGGCTTTTCTCCATCATGTGGCCGTCTTCCAGCGATTTGAGCTTCATGTGCATGGTCTTGCCGACCTTGCCGCTGCCTTTCATTTCCTGCGAAATCACCTTGCAGATTTTGCCTTCCAGATTCAGGACATTGCCGACTCTGAGATCCCCTGCCACCGCCATACGCACCTCCCTGACTTTTCTACAGCAGCTCCTTGTAATCGCGCCATGCGAACGGCGGAGCGCCGCAGACCACGAACTCCGGGTTGACCATGTCTTCCCGGTTGTAACGCAAGAGGCCGCCTTCCGCCGTGGCCAGGCTTCCTCCCGCCTCGTTGACCACGCAATGCGCGGCCGCCGTATCCCACTCCATGGTCGGACTGAGCCGGGGATAAAAATTTGCCTTCCCCTCGGCCACGAGGCAAATCTTGAGCGCGCTTCCCATGCTGATCATGGACGCGTCCGGCAGCCGGGCCAAAAAGGCCTTGAGCCGTTCGTTCGTATGCGACCGGCTGGCCACGACAATGAGTCCGTCCTTGCGGTAGTCGGAAACAAAAAGGCGCGTTTCGCCGCCGTTTGCTTTCTTGTAAGCGCCCAAGCCTTGGGCCCCGCTGTACGTCATTCCAAGCACCGGCGCGTGAACGACACCGAGGACCGGATCGCCGCCGCGCACCAGCGCGATGTTCACTGTAAATTCGCCGTTGCGCTTGATGAATTCCTTGGTGCCGTCCAGAGGATCCACGAGCCAGCACTGGCTCCAGCCCCGCCTTTTTTCGTACGGAGGAACCGCGGACTCCTCCGAAATCACGGGAATGTCCGGAGAAATCCTGATCAATTCGCCTTGGATCAGCTCGTGCGCGGCCTGGTCGGCCTTGGTCAACGGCGAGTGATCTTCCTTAAAAGTCGTGCCAAAATCGCCGCCTTCGTAAATCGCTTTGATGGCTCTTCCCGCTTGTTCGGAAATTTCCACCACGCGGCGGCGCAAAGCGTCTGTCAGTTCGATAATTTTCATGATGACCTTGCCTATGGTTATCGGCCGGGAGGGATAAGGAGTGAAGACACCCTTTTGCATGGTAAATTTGGAGCGGGATACGGGAATCGAACCCGTGTCCATAGCTTGGGAAGCTATTGTACTACCATTGTACTAATCCCGCTTGAACTGCGAAGGCATGCTGCGAGCCTATTTTATGCCGGGCGGCAGGAAAATAAAGGCTTTTTTCAGGATCAAAAGACGGACAGCTTGCGGAAAAGATCGAGGCGCTCTTCAATGTCGGAGCGCTTGATGCGGCGCAGCTTTTCAAGCCCGAAATCTTCGACGGCAAAGGAAGCGACCATGCTTCCGTAAGCCGCGGCTTTTTTGATGGCTTCGAAGCTGACTTCGCCCTGAGACGCGAGATATCCCATGAGACCGCCGGCAAAACTGTCGCCCGCTCCCGTGGGATCAAAGACGCCGTCCAGCGGATACGCCGGAAGGGCAAAGAAAAGATTGTCCCCCAATATCAGGACCCCGTGCTCGCCTTTCTTGATAATGACGTACTGCGGCCCCCATTCCCGGATCTTCCGCGCGGCCTTGATCAGGTTCGCCTCGCCTGTCAGCTGGCGCGCCTCGCCGTCATTCAATACCATCGCATCGACGCGGGCCATCACCTTAAGAAGCGCATCGCGCTGGCTGTCGATCCAGTAATTCATCGTGTCCATGGCCACGAATTTGAGCCGGGGTTTTTCCAGCTGGTCCAGGACTTTTGCCTGCAGATGCGGATCGATGTTCGCAAGAAAAATAAACGGCGGCTTATTTTCGAATTTGAGCACCGGATCGAAACCCGTGAGCACGTTCAAATGGGTCTCGAGCGTTTTGGCCGAGTTCATGTCATGCTCGTAAAAGCCTTTCCAGGAAAACGTCTTTCCTTCGACGACCTGCAAATGGCTGAGGTCGATCGGATGCTCCTTGAGCACGGCGCGATATTCGTCGGGGAAATCCTTGCCGACCACGCCGACAAGCGCGACGGAAGTAAAAAAACTGGCGGCATAGGAGAAATAAGCCGCGGAGCCGCCGAAGACTTTTTCGCGGACGCCGAACGGCGTCTTGATGTTATCGATCGCGACCGTGCCGATGACTGCGAGAGAATTAGGCGACCGCGGTGTTTTCACGGCAAGCGTCGATTTGTTCGCAAAGCTTTTTTGTGGCTGCATAAACGTCCTCCGCGTCGAAGATGGCGCGGACCACGGCAAAACGCCGCGCCCCGCAGGAATAAACCGATGAAAGATTGGATGCGTCGATGCCCCCAATGGCGACAAAAGGCCGCGAAATCGCACGCGAAACTTCCCGGACAAGGCTCATACCGACCGGCTCGTACGCGGGTTTCGTCGGCGTCGAAAAAACGGGACCGACGCCGATGTAATCCACTTCTTCCGCCGCCGTACGAAGCGCCTGCTCGTAACTGTGCGTGGACTTGCCGAGAAACATTTCGGCGCCTGCCCTCCGCATCAAAGCGCTCACATCCGCGACCGGCATGTCGTCCTGGCCGATGTGAAGGCCGTCGGCCGACGTGGCAAGGGCAATGTCCAGGCGGTCATTCACAAAATAAAGTTTCCGGCAGCGGTCCGCGATTTCGCGGATCCGGCGCCCGCAGGCGACAAGCTCGCCGTCAGAGAGAGCCTTGGAACGCAGCTGCACGATGTCCGCGCCGCCGGCATAAGCCGCTTCCACCTTTTTGAAAAAAGAAACATCCCCCGCTTTGATGTCCGTCACCGCGTAAAGCCGGAAATTCCGGAACACTTCGCTTTTCCAACCGGTCATGGTCATTGGCCGCTTTTTTCCAGGATCTTGGTGATCACGTTCGTCGTGGAACGCCCCTTCAAAAACGTGATGCGTTTCACTTTGCCGCCCCAGCTTTTGACTTCAGGTCCGCCGACAATGTCCCCCGTTTTCCAATCCGCGCCTTTCACCAGGACATCGGGACGGATTTTGAGGATAAGGTTGATAGGCGTGGGTTCGCCGAAAAGGATGACGTTGTCGACACAGGCAAGCGCGGAGAGGACTTCGAGCCGGTCTTCCTGGGGATTCACGGGACGGGTCGGGCCTTTGTAAGCGCGCACGGAAGCGTCGTTGTTCACGCCGATGATGAGCACGTCACCCAGCGTGCGGGCTTTGGCCAGGTACCGGACATGTCCGGCGTGAAGGATGTCGAACGTACCGTTGGTGAACACGATCTTTTTGCGTTTGGCGCGGTACTTGGCGACGGTGCGGGCGAGCGAGGTCTCGGTGAGGATCTTCGGCCCGGCTTTCATGAACTCACGAACCGAAAAGCGTCGCTTCGACCACTTCCGAAACGGCATGCAGGCAGGTAATGTGCATTTCCTGGATGTGCGGGGTTTTGTCGGATTGGGCGCAGAAGCAGATGTCGGCGAACTTTTTCATTTGCCCGCCGCTCCGGCCCGTGAACGCAATCGTGACCAGCCCCTGAGCTTTGGCCTTTTCCATCGCCAGAAGCACGTTTTTGGAATTGCCACTCGTGGAAATCCCGATCAGGATGTCGCCTTTCTGGCCGAGGCCTTCCACCTGGCGGGCAAAAACGACTTCATAATTATAGTCGTTTGCCAGCGCGGTCAGGATGGACGAATCCGTGGTGAGCGCGATCGCGGGCAGGCTCCGTCTTTCCAGCTTGAAGCGCGCGATGAACTCCGCGGCAATGTGCTGGGAATCCGCCGCGCTTCCGCCGTTACCGCAAAGCAGCAGCTTGTTCCCGGAACGGAAGGCGCGCAGAATTTCTTTCGCGACTTTTTCCAGCACGGCCACATGCTCGGGAACGAACGTCTTTTCAACGGCGTCCCGGTGATCGTCAAGAATTTGTCCAAGGGGCTTGATCATGATTATCCGAAGAAGATGCTCGCCATTTCGTAAAAATCAGGCGGCACGGTTTTCAGCTTGCCCACGGCTTCCTGCAGGGAAACGTCGCCGATGTTGCGGCCCTGAAGGCTGACCATGTGGCCGAACTTCTCGAGCTTCACCAGCTCCACGGCCTTGACGCCGAAACGGGTGCCGAGCACGCGGTCAAACGCGGTCGGTGTGCCGCCGCGCTGGATGTGGCCGAGCACGGTGACGCGCGTTTCGAAACCGGTCTTCTTTTCGATGAGGTCGCCCAGCAGATTGCCCACCCCGCCGAGACGCACGTGGCCGAACTGATCGAGTTTTTCTTCCGCGACCACGTTCTGGTTCTTCATGTGTGCGCCTTCGGCGACAGCCACGATGCTGAACGTCTTGCCGCG
Source organism: Verrucomicrobiia bacterium (assembly GCA_035495615.1). NCBI lineage: Bacteria > Pseudomonadati > Verrucomicrobiota > Verrucomicrobiia > Verrucomicrobiia bacterium. Next base: position 22,132 of record DATJFP010000026.1, read on the forward strand.
GGCGTGGCGGCGCTTGATGAGGTCGCAGACTTTTTCGATGTCGATCGCAACTTCGGGAATCAGAATCACGTCCGCCCCTCCGGCAAGGCCGGCTTCCAGGGTGATCCAGCCGGCATGACGGCCCATGATCTCGACCACCATGACGCGGTTGTGCGATTCCGCCGTCGTATGAAGACGGTCGATGCATTCTGTGGCGATGTTGAGCGCCGTATCGAAGCCGAACGTGTAGTCGGTGGCGTTCAGGTCGTTATCGATGGTCTTCGGAACGCCTACGACGCGCACGCCTTCCTTATGAAGCCTGAAGGCCGCGCCGAGCGTGTCTTCGCCGCCGATCGCGATCAGGGCATGGAGATTGTTCTTTTCCATGGTCGCCTTGACCTTGGCAATGTCTTCGGGCTTTTTGCAGGGGTTCGTACGCGAGGTCCCGAGGATCGTGCCGCCTTTGGGAAGAATGCCGGAAACGGAGTTGTCGTCCAGGACGATGAAATCGCTCTCGAGCATGCCCCTCCAGCCGTAACGGAATCCGAGCGTCTTCCACTCGTCGCGCTGGGCCGCCTTCACCACCGCGCGGATTACTGCGTTCAATCCGGGGCAATCCCCGCCGCCTGTCAAAACTCCGATCTGCTTCATTTTCAAAACTCCTCCTTGAAATAATTAAGCCGAGATCACCTGGTCATTGCTGGCTTCAGTGTTCGGAAGTTCACCTTCATGGTCTTCTATTCTGATAACGTCGCAAATCACTTCGAGCCGGTTATCGGGCCCGAGAATTTTCCGCACGCGCTGGCCGACTTCGTCCTGGATTTCCGCCATGAGCTTGGGCACTCCGGCGCCGGACCAGAGTACGAGACGGATTTTGATCTCGAGATCCTTGCCGTGAATCATGGTCTTGATTTTCCCTTCCTTGACCATGTGAAAACGCTTGAGCGCCTTCTTGGCAATGTCTTCGACGGCGGTCACGGATACGATCATGGGCCCGATCTCGCTCTGGAAAATGATGGCGTCCGACTCGCGGCCCTTCTTCACGAGCATCTTGGAAAAAATAAGCCCCACGACGATGAAAAAAAGCCCGACAATTCCGGTTTGCACCGATTTCAACGGGCTGTCGTAAAGCTCGCGGATCTTGTAGATCGCGTCTTCCACGGAAAGCACGTGAAGGGCCACAATAATAAGAAGGCTTCCCAGCGTCAGGAAGGAAAAAATAGCGAAAATCTGGGCAAAGACATTGATGACTTTCATGGGATCACCCCGCTGCCGCGGCAGCTTTTCCTTCGGCGGCAGGCGCCTTCGCCGCGGGAGTCAGATAGGTATCGATAAAGTTGGTCGTCACGGCGCCCTGGCGGAAGCGCGGCCGATTGAGGATTTTCTCGTGGAGCGAAACCGTGGTTTTGATCGGCCCGATCTGCGTTTCTTTCAGGGCGCGGAGCATGATCTGAATCGCGTCATGGCGGTTTTTGCCGTGCGCGATGAATTTCGCGATCATGGAATCGTAATACGGCGGAATCGCATAGCCGGCATAGCCCTGGCTGTCGACGCGGAAATGCGGGCCGCCCGGCACCATCCACGTGGTGATCTTGCCCGGCGAAGGCCGGAAATCGTTGTCCGGATCTTCGGCATTGATGCGGCACTCGATCGCATGGCCGTTGATCTCGACCTTGTCCTGCGTCAGGCTCAATTTCTCTCCCGCCGCGATGTGGATCTGCTCCTTGACAATGTCGACGCCCGTCACCATTTCCGTCACCGGATGCTCCACCTGGAGCCTCGTGTTCATTTCCATGAAATAAAAATTATCTTCCGAATCGACGAGGAATTCAATGGTCCCGGCATTCTCATACTTGAACGTCTTGGCCGCCTTAATCGCAGCTTCGCCGATCTTACGCCGCAATTTCTGAGTCATGCCGGGCGCCGGAGACTCTTCGATCAGTTTCTGGTGACGGCGCTGCACCGAGCAATCGCGCTCCCCCAGGTGAATGATGTTACCACGGCTGTCCGCCATGATCTGAATTTCAATGTGCCGCGGGTCCTTCACCAGCTTTTCGATGTAAACTTCGCGGTTGCCGAACGCAGCTTCCGCCTCGGCCTGCGCCGTCAGAAATGCGCTGATCAGTTTGCCGTCATTGTGCGCGGGCTTAATGCCTTTCCCGCCGCCGCCGGCGGATGCCTTGAGGATGACCGGGTAGCCCATTTTCTTCGCCAGCCGAAGCGCCTCTTCCTGGTCTTTGATCGTGCCGCGGCTGCCGGGAATGATCGGAACGCCGGCCTTGCGCATTTCCTCGCGGGCCACAGACTTGTCTCCGGCCATGCGGATGCTTTCCGGCTTCGGCCCGATAAATTTGATCTGGCAGGATTCGCAGATCTCGGCAAAATGCGCGTTCTCAGCCAAAAAGCCATAGCCGGGATGGATGGCCTCGACGTCGGCGATTTCCGCCGCAGAGATCAGCGCGGGGATGTTCAGGTAGCTTTCCGAAGAAGGCGCTTCTCCGATGCAGATGGCCTCGTCCGCTAGCTTGACGTGGAGAGAATCCCGGTCGGCTTTGGAAAAAACGGCCACCGAATAAATGCCCATGTCGCGGCAAGCGCGGATGATGCGCACCGCGACCTCGCCGCGGTTGGCGATCATGATTTTATGAAACATAAACGGTCATTCCGTTGGACGGATGTTTTGTGAGGATCACGCTTTTTTGATCCTGAAAAGAGGCTGGTCGAATTCGATCGGGTCGCCATTGTCGACGAGAATTTCTTCGATTACTCCCGACACGTCGGACTTGATTTCATTCATCAGCTTCATCGCCTCGACGATGCACAGAACGTCCCCTTCCTTAATAGTCTGACCGACCGAAGCATACGGGGGCTGGTCCGGCGCCGGCGCCGAGTAAAAAGTCCCAACCATGGGCGAACGCACGAGAGTGCCTCCCATCGGCACTTCGGCGGAAGGAACGTCATGAACCTGGGCAGCGCCTCCTTCGTGACGGGGCGCGAATCCCCCCTGCGGCATCGCCATGGGCCGCTCCATCACGATCTGGCCGGCAATGTTCTTTCTGAGCTTGAGTTTCATGCCTTCTTTCTCGAGCTCGATTTCGCAAAGATCGTGTTCACGCATAAGGCCGAGTATTTCTTTGATCTCTTTAATATTCATCTGCTTCCCTACGGTTGCGGTGGAGAGTCCAAGTCGTTACGCAATAGCTAGTTATATTAGACAGTTTCCTCTCTTACGTCAAACGGAAACACACGGTTAGGCCAGGGGCGGTTCCTGGACCGCAGCTCCCATGCGGGAAATGGTCCCCGGCTTCAGCCCGCCCCTCATGGCAAAAACAAGGCCTGACGCGATGCCTGACCCGTAAATCAGGATGTTCATCAGCAGCGAATGCGCCAAGGCCATTTCCGACGGCATGTACATGGAAAAAAAGGCGATCGCGCCCGCCTCACGCACGCCAAGGCCGCCCAGCGACGGCGCCATGCTGGCCACGTTCACCATGGGAACCAGCATGAAGAAGACGATGGGGCTCAAATCCAGTTTCAGCGCCCTGGCCACCCAATAATACAGCATGATGAGCACAAACTGCCCTGCGATCGAGATCCCTACGCAGAACGCCAGAACCTTGCCATGAGCATGACAGCCGTGGATCGCGGAATAAAGCTTGCCGAGAATGTCGCGAATTTTATGCGACGGCACGAGAAAAGCGAATCGTTTGAAGAAAAAGGCCAGCCGCTCGTTCGCGAAACAAAACAGCATAACTGCGATCACGCCCAGGAACACGAAGGCTACATAGCCGATTCGTGGGTCAGGCAGTTCCCCTTTCAATTGGAGGCGTAAGATGGCCACCAGCGCAATCAAGCTGATCGCGGTTAGCCCGACAAGCCGGTCGACGAGAATGGCGGTCGCGGTTTCGATTTTTTTTCCTGAGTGCCTGTACGCATAGTAAAGCTTGGCCACATCTCCGCCCAATGCCGACGGCAGGAAGAGATTGAAAAAAAGGCCGACGACGCATAGATAAAAGGTTTGCCCGTAAGTCAGGATGACATCCTGGATTCGGAAGATTCGGTACAGCCGGTAGGCCATGATGACCTGCACGATCCAATAGCCCAAGGCTGCCACGCCTAGCCATTTCCAATCCACGTCCCCGCGGAGAATGGCAAAGGACTCGTTCAATTTGCCTCGGAGGAAATAACAAATGACGGCAAGGGCCCCGAGGCTCACGGCGATGCGAAGCAGCGGACCGGTAAGGAGTCGCTTCATGAATGCTGGACGAATTTGAGTTGAAGCTCCGGGAGCACGGCATTGAAAAAATCCGCTTCCTGAGCGCTTAGGTGGCTTTCAGTCTTTTGTTTGAGGGCAAGAAGAAGCTCGATGATCTCACGCGCCGCGGCAAGGTCCACGTTCGCGGGCGCTCCCGGCGGTCCCTGGATTTCACCGAGATGGAACATCACCTGATAAGCCAGCGAGTTCAAAAGCCCCATGAAAGCGGGCGATGTCTGGACTTGGGACTGCGTCTGGGGGCGCGATGCCGGTTTAGGCGGCGCAGATGCGGCGGGTTTGGATTGCGAAGGCGGGGGTGGGACTTCTTCCCCTCTGTCCTTGGCAACCTGATCCTTCCAGCTTTCGTCCACTTTCTTTTCCGAAAACCGGACGTCTTTTGGGTATTCCATTTACTCTCTCCCGTAATTGCTGCACATGACGTAAAAAAAGAGGTTCCTAGCCAGTGGGGATCGGTGGGCTAGGAACCTCTACAGGTGAGAAGAGACCAGGGGGTCTCTATGGACCAACAGATTTATCACGGGCAAGCAGAAAGTGTCAATCGAAAAGATTTATGACCGGAGGGACGGCAAAAGGCTAGAGCTTGACTTCGTTATCGGCCTTGAACTCGACACCAAGACCTAACTGCTTCTTGCGCAATTCTTTGCGGGTAATGATCCCCTTGAGATTGTATTCTTCCGGAAAGTTGGCGCTAGGATAGATATGGACCTCGACATCCATGCCTTTCATGTCATCGACCAGGGTGGCAAGGTTGTTGCCGATCTCCAGGTCCAGATATTCGGTGAACATGCCGCCTTCGCTGATGTTGGTCGCGATGGCCCGGGTCATGACGGTTTTCCCGTCTTTGAATTTGAGCTTTAATTCCACGGGAATGGCCACATGCATACGTTTGCTGCGGCGGCGTTCCATCTCGGTGCCGAGCGCCGGCTCGTCTTTGGTGTCGAGAAGGAATTCCTTGTCCTTCTCTTTCTCGAGAAGGAAAGGTCCGAAGTCTTCCGCCACTTCTTTTTCTGAGGCGCAAATCCTGACATTGCGCGGAACGTACGTGTCTTCAAGGCTGTGCAAAAGGCCGTCGGAAGCGCCATAAATAAGACTTTTTTGAGGACGGATGCAGGCTGCCAAAAGTTTACGGAGGCCCAGCGAATCAAGGAAGTCCACGTACTGGAGATTGATGATAATGCGCTGCAGGCGATGGCGCCGGATATTGCGCTGGATTTTTTCAGCCACTTCCTGGACGGTTTCCTGGGTGGGCTCGCCTTCTATATCAAACACACAAACGCTTCCGATTTCCCGAGTCGTGACTCTCAGCTTTGCCATGTGCTGGTCTTCCCTTTCGGGAAGCCTCCTTGTCGCGATACTGTGCAGGACTTTTCTCTAACTGTTAGAAAGATAGCTTACGTGTTGTAATTATGCAAATCAAATATCACTTTTTTTTAATTATTTATAGCATCTAGAGTTACAAAGAAATTCTAAGCATAAAACCTAAGTAATTTCATAGCATCCCCTGTCAATTTGAAGCGTATTTAGGAAGGTTATTTTCCCTTGTGAAAAAACTGCTAGTTTCCAAAAGGGCCGATTATTTTGCGGGTTTCTGAGGGCGAAGACGATTTAACAGATCGTGGAATTTTTTTTCAAATCCATTTTCGGTAGGGAAATAATATTGTTTGGACTGCGGCATGTAGGATTGCTTGACCACGTTCCCTGGATAATCATGGGGATAAAGGTAGCCTTCGCCGTGTCCGAGGCGGGCCGCGCCTTTATAATGAGTGTCACGCAAATGCTGCGGCACTTCTTGGGCCGGTTCTTTTTTGACATCCTCCAAGGCATTACCGATGGCCATGTAACTGGCATTACTCTTGGGACACGAGGCAAGGTAGGTGACAAGCTGGCCCAGGATGATTTGCGCTTCGGGCATGCCGACGAATTCGACGGCATGCATTCCCGCGGATGCAAGGACCAAGGCCTGCGGATCGGCATTGCCAATGTCCTCACTGGCCAGAATGAGCAGACGGCGCACAATAAAACGCGGGTCTTCGCCCGCATAAAGCATCTTGGCCAGCCAGTAAACCGCCGCGTCGGGATCCGAGCCCCGGACGCTTTTGATGAATGCGCTGATCGTATCGTAATGATAATCCTCGTCGTGATCGTAATACACGACTTTGCGCTGGCAGCTCTCCTCCGCCGCGCCAAGATCGATGACGATGACGCCCGCTTCGTTCTTCGGCGTAGTCAGGACCGCCACTTCCAGAGAATTCAGAGCCCGGCGCGCATCGCCGGAAGCCATGCCGACCAGATGCCTCAGCGCGTCTTCGTCCGCTCGAATCTTCAAATGGCCATAGCCTCTTTCGGGATCGGCAATCGCGCGTTTCAAAAGTTTAATGAGATCCGCTTCTTCAAGGGGCCTTAATTCAAAAAGAAGCGAACGCGACAAAAGCGGGCCGTTCACGGAAAAGGAGGGATTGTGCGTCGTGGCGCCGACAAGAATGATCGTTCCATTCTCCACGTCCGGCATGAGAACGTCCTGCTGGGCTTTGTTGAAGCGGTGGATTTCGTCGACAAAAAGCACGGTCCTCTGCTTCGAAGCCCGCCGCCGCGCATCCTCGATGGCCTTTCTCAATTCCGCGACATTGGAGGTCACGGCATTGACGGCGACGAAATGGGCATTGCTGAGCCGTGAAATGAGACGCGCGAGCGTTGTTTTTCCGCATCCGGGAGGACCGTAAAAAATAGCGGAAACGAGACGGTCGGCTTGAAGCGTACGGCGCAGCAGTTTCCCCTCGCCTAAAAGGTGGGCTTGTCCGACGACTTCGTCCAGCGTCCGCGGACGCATGCGGGCGGCCAAAGGAGCATTGGGCGAAAGCTCGGAGGAAGCAGACGGCTTGTCCTCGCCGAAGAGGTCTTCCGAATCCATGGAGGAATCTCCGTTTTCCGGGGGCTATTGAAAAGTGGCCTGAAACTTTTGGGCCACGTTCGAAGCGATCTGCGCGTGAAGCTCTTGAATGTCTTCGGAAACGAGGGTTTTCTGGTCGGACTGGTAGGTGACCCGAAACGCCATGTTTTTGGAGCCGGCAGGAATCCTTCCGCCGCGGAAAATATCGAAGACGCCGACATCCACGATCAGCCCTTCTCCGTGCGAACGAATTTCCTCGATGACTTCGCCGGCATGCACGCTTTCCGCCACAACGACAGCCAAGTCGCGCCGGATCGCCGGGAAACGCGGCAGCGGCTTGAAAGAAGCCACGGCGTGCGTCCGGCATTCCAGGATTTTTTCCAGCGAGATCTCCGCGAAATAGACGCCCTTTTCAAGGCCCCATTCACGAATGAGAAACGGTGCCGCTTTTCCCAGGCGCCCCAGGGTCTTCCCGCCTGCCATTATCTCTTCCGAAGTCTCCGCGGCAAAAAAAGGCCAAGGCCGCGGCGCAAAACTGACGCCTCCGATGCCAAGGCGTTCGAAATAAACCTGCAGAATCCCTTTAAGATCATAGAAACCCGCTTCGCATTCCGGGTCGCGCCAATTCTTTTCCTTAAAAACGCCCGAAAGCGCGAGCGCCAGGTGCCTTTCTTCTTTCACTTTTTTGGGACCGCTCAGCTGATAGGTATTAGCGATCTCGAAAAAAGCCGCGCCAAGCGCGGAGTGATCGTAATTGCGGCGGATCACCGTGAGCAGGCTCGTCAGCATGGAAGGCCTGAGCCAGCGCAGTTCTTTATGCTGCGGATTTTCGACCACCACGGCATTTTTGAGCTCTTCTTCTGGAAATCCGCGATTGGAGATCAAGCTGAACGTCACGCTTTCATAGAGACCGCTGGCCGCCAGGACTTCCCGCGTGCAGTGTTCGAAAGACGGCAAAGGATTTTCTTCGAACGTAAGCGGCGCGCGCACCGGCAGCGTCGAAGGGATCTGGTCGTATCCGTAAATGCGGGCGAATTCCTCGACAAGATCCACAGGCGTCAGGATGTCCGACCTGAAGCTCGGCACTGTCACCTCCCAAGACTGCAACGTGGATTTGACTTCAAATCCGAGCCGGGCAAAAATGGCCGTGACCGCATGCGATTTGATTTCCATGCCGAGAATCCGGGTCAAATCCTGCGCGGCCAAATGCACCTTGGTGCCGGTCATTTTGGGAAGCGTTCCCATTTTCAGAATTGTGCTGACGAAACGCGGCTTCGCATACCGCTTGATGAGCAGCAGCGCGCGCTGGCGCGCGTAGTCCACGCCGGCCGGATCCACACGGCGCTCGAAGCGGTAGGACGATTCGCTCGAAATCTTGTGGGCCCGCGCGCTCTGGCGGACAAAGCGCGGGTTGAAGTAAGCGGATTCGAGAAAAATATTGCGGGTGCGCTCGTTGACTTCGGAATCCTTGCCGCCCATGATGCCGGCGAGAGCCACGGGCACGTTGGCATCCGCGATGACGACGTCCTGCGGCGTCAGCGCCAGCACTTTACCGTCGATGGCCGTGAATTTTTCTCCGGGCTTGGCGCGGCGCGCCTGGATTTCCTTGCCCTTCAGCAGATCGGCGTCGAAGGCATGCAGAGGCTGGCCGGTTTCCAGCAGCACATAATTGGTGATGTCGACAATGACGTTGATCAGGCGGACGCCGCAGGCCTCGAGCCTTTCCCGGATAAAGTCCGGCGTTTCTGCCATTTCAATGCCTTCGATGACAACTCCGGAATAATAAGGGCAGCCCTCGGGATCTTTGAGATTGACCTTCCAGCCCGAAAGCTGGTGCGTGTCGTGCGTCTCGATTTCCGGAAGCTTCAGCGGCAGGTTTTCGACCGCCGCGATTTCCCGCGCAACGCCGATATGCGAAAGCCAATCCGGACGGTTTGACGTGATTTCAATTTCGAACAGCGAGTCTTTTTTGTTCGCGGCCGGATGAATCCCCTTCACTTCCAGTCCGCCCATGGTGAGCTTGTCCGCCACGCTTTCGAGCGGCGGCTTGTAGCCGACATAGTCTTTGAGCCAAACGGTGCTGACCTTCATCAGAATTGCCTCAGGAAACGGACGTCGTTTTCATAGAAATGGCGGATGTCGTCGATGCCGTGGCGAAGCATGGCGATGCGCTCCACGCCCAGGCCAAAGGCGAAACCTTGGACCTGCTTGGGATCGTAGCCCACGGCCTCAAAAACTTTGGGATTCACGCTGCCTGCGCCGAGGATTTCCAGCCATCCTTTTTTGGACCAGCTGATGTCGATTTCTACACTCGGCTCGGTGAAAGGAAAAAAGTGCGGACGGAACCGGATCTTGGTTTTCTTGCCAAAAAGCTCCTGCAGAAAAAGGTAGAGCACGCCTTTCAAATCGCTGAAGGTCGTCTGCGTGTCGACCATCAGGCCTTCGATCTGATGGAACATGAAGGAGTGGCTGGCATCCACGGTGTCGGGCCGGTAAACGCGGCCGGGTGCGATGATCTTGAGCGGAGGCTTGCGCGACTCCATGACGCGGATCTGCACGGTCGAAGTCTGGGAACGGAGCAAATGGCCGCTCTCGGTATAAAAGGTATCGAAAGAATCGCGGGACGCGTGCTCGAGCGGGATGTTGAGGGCCGTGAAATTGTGGAATTCGGTTTCCACTTCCGGGCCGCAGACAATTTCGAAACCGAGCCGTTTGAAGATGGCTGTGATCTCGGCAATGGTCTGGGAAATCGGATGGATCCTGCCGAGCGCGGGCCTTAACCCCGGAAGCGACGGATCGAATGCCGGTTCATTGGCTCCGATTTTAGGCGCGTCGACCAGAGAGTCCTGGCGCGTACTGAAGGCGTTCTCGAGAAAATCTTTGACGCGGTTGATCTCGCGCCCGAACTCTTTGCGCTCTTCGGGCGGGAGATCCTTCATGCGCTGCATCAGATCCGTGAGCCTTCCCTTTTTGCCCAGATAGGCAATCCGGAATTGCTCAAGCTCTTCGCGGCTTTTGATCTTCCCGAGATCGGTCTTCGCCTGGTCTTCGAGCGTGGATACGAGTTCCTTCATCGGCATGTCCTGAAGCATCAAGTTTCTTCCGCGTGGAGGGACCTCGGAGAGGACCGGATCCTATTTGGAAGCGGCGCCCGCGGTCATCTTTTCTTTACCGACGGCGAGCTCCATGATGGTACGGAAGGCTTCTTCGTCGCGAACCGCGATTTCGGCCAGGCTTTTCCGGTCGAGAGCGATGTTCGCCTTCTTCAAGCCTGCGATAAAACGCGAATAGCTCACGCCGAACTCCCGGCAGGCCGCGTTGATGCGGACCGTCCAGAGCCTGCGGAATTCACGTTTGCGCACGCGGCGGTCACGCGCCGAAAAACGGATGGCGCGCATGACGGTTTCTTTGGCCGAACGGATAAGCTTCCTGCGTCCGCCCCAGAAACCTTTGGCCCTCTTCAGAATTTTGTTCCGGCGCCTTCTCGACGCGGGATTATTAGTAGCTCTTGGCATTCAAAACTCCTTTCATGGAATGATAAATTTCACTGGCCCTTAAGGCCGTAAGGCATGGACCATTTCACACGGTGCGCGTCCGACTTATCGACGGCGTGCCATCCTCTGTTCTGGCGTTTTTTCTTGGATGTGCGGTCCCCAAGAAGATGCCGCTTCAAGGCTTTCGACATCAACACTTTTCCGTTTTTGGTAACCCGGAACCGTTTTTTAACAGCTTTGCACGTCTTCATCTTTGGCATTGTCGTTTCCTCTATTCTTGTGAATTTGTACCGGCATTGGCATCTTGATTTGCCGCGGCCTTTTTGCCCGTCGCGGGTTTCGCCGCGAAGTAAATCAGAAAGGCGTTACCTTCCAGACCTTCGTTACGCTCGACATCAGCGATATCGGAGATGTCCTGAATGAATTTTTGAATGATCCGATCGCCCAATTCCTTGTGCGTAATTTCTCTTCCGCGGAAGATCAGGGTCAATTTCACCTTGTCGCCGTTCTCGATGAACTTACGGCTGTTGCGGAGCTTGGTCTGGTAATCATGCTCCTCGATCTTGGGCGTCATCTTCACTTCTTTGATGTGGATGACTTTTTGCTTCTTCCGCGCCTCTTTTTCCTTCTTATCGAGCGAGTACACGTATTTGCCCAGGTCCATGAGACGGCAAACCGGAGGCTTCACGTTAGGTGCCACTTCCACCAGATCCAGGCCTTCTTCTTCCGCCTTGAGCAGGGCGTCCCGCGTGGCAACAATGCCGAGCTGCGAACCGTCGGAGCCGATGAGGCGCACTTCCGGAACGCGGATTTGATTATTAGCCCTGATTCTTGTCTTGGAATTGGTGTTCAATGAACCTCCATCATGGTTAAAAGGTTGCAAAATCCTATCATAATCCCCCGTAGAATCAAGGGTTTATGCAGGGGGCGCCGACTCTTGTTTCAAGAGCTCGATAAACTCGTCGAGGCTTTTGACGCCCAGGTCGCGCCGGCCGCGGCCTCGCACAGCGACGCCACCGGAAGCGGCTTCCTTGTCGCCGATCACCGCGGCATACGGAATCTTCGACGTTTCCGCCTCGCGGATCTTGTAGCCGATTTTTTCCGGCCGCAGGTCTTCTTCGACGCGAAAACCCGCGGCGCGCAATCTCGCCGCGGCATCCTTGGCCGCCTGTTCCTGTTTTTCTGAAATCGTCAGGATGCGTACCTGCACGGGCGCAAGCCACAGCGGAAATGCTCCGCCAAAATGTTCGATCAGGATTCCCAGGAAACGCTCGATCGAGCCATAAATCGCGCGGTGCACCATGACCGGCCGCTTGCGCGACGCATCTTCGGCCACGTACTCCAGGTCGAAACGTTCCGGCATGGAAAAATCCACCTGGATCGTGCCGCACTGCCACGAGCGTCCCAGGCTGTCGTAAATCACGAACTCGATTTTCGGTCCGTAGAACGCGCCTTCCCCGTCGTGCACTTCATACGGGATCTCGCGCTGTTCCAGAGCGCTCTTCAAGGCCTGCGTCGCCTTTTCCCAAATCTCGGAAGATCCAATGGCTTTTGCCGGCCGGGTCGAGACCGCGACTTCGTATTCGTTGAAACCGAACGCGGTATAGACTTCACGGATGAATTCGATCAGCGCGCCGATTTCGCTTTGAAGCTGGTCTTCGGTGCAAAAGTGATGCGCGTCGTCCTGCGTGAATGCCCGCACACGCATGAGACCGTGCGTAACCCCCGAACGCTCAAAACGGTGCACCTTGCCGAATTCCGCGATCCGCAGCGGCAGTTCGCGGTACGAATGCTGACGGCTTTTATAAATGAGCGCATGCCCCGGGCAGTTCATCGGCTTCACAGCATATTCCCGGTTCTCCGCCTTGGTGAAATACATGGCGTCGTGGAAATTGTCGTAATGCCCGCTTTTTTTCCAAAGATCGTCCGAGAGGACCATCGGGGCCTGGACTTCGTTGTAGCCCCGCACGCGCAGCTTCTCGCGCATGAATCCGATCAAAGCGTTGAAAAGAAAAAAACCTTTGTCGTGAAAGAACACCATGGCCGGCGATTCGTCGTGGAAACTGAAAAGGTCCAGTTCCCGGCCGAGCTTGCGGTGGTCACGCTTCTGCGCTTCTTCCAGACGCTGCAGGTGCTCGTTCAGTTCTTTTTCCGAAAAAAACGCAGTCCCATAAATCCGCTGCAGCATCTTGTTCTGCTCGCTGCCGCGCCAGTACGCGCCGGCTACGGAAAGCAGCTTGAAGGCCTTCAGCTCATTCGTATTGTGGATGTGATTGCCACGGCACAAATCCGTGAACGGTCCGTTCTTGACGAGCGTGATTTCGCCGTCATTGAGGTCCTTCAGGATTTCCAGTTTGTAAGGCTCCTGCCGCTCTTTGAAATACACTTCCGCATCTTTTTTGGAGATGGGATTCTGCTCAAAGGCCTGGCTTTCCCTGACAATCCTCGCCATTTCGACTTCAAGACGTTTCAGGTCATCGTCGGTGAACGGCTCGGCCCGGTCAAAATCGTAATAGAATCCGTCCTTGATGGCAGGACCGATCGTCAATTTTGATTCGGGGAATAATTTCTGAACAGCTTGTGCCAGGATATGAGCAGCGGAGTGTCGCAGGCGGACAAGTGCTTCTGAATCGGATTTTTTCATTCCAAGGATTTACAATTGACTTAAGTGGCTCCCGCGTAAAAAGTTAGAGCGAATATCCTATCTAAAACCACGGGAATAGGCAAGTCTTTTCTTCGGGAGCCGCCGGTTGCGGTTATTTCGCAGAGCGGGCAACCTTCCGTTTGCGCTTAATGCGGGCCTTACGTCTCTGACGTTTGATCCGAACTTTGTGGTCGCGTCCCATGAATTCTCCTTTGTAACGTTAGAAACTGCTTCAGGATAGGCAAAAAAATTTGGGCGGTACAGGACTCGGTTCCGTCCGCTGCGCGGCCGGTAACCGCCCGCCCCAGCGACATGACCTCTGTCATGTCGCAAAACAGGGCTCCCTTCGAGGCCTGGTCTTTGGAAAAAATTTGGGCGGTACAGGACTCGAACCTGTGACCCCCACCATGTCAAGGTGATGCTCTAACCAACTGAGCTAACCGCCCAAAAACGGTAGGAAATAAAACCGAGGCTCTTCGGAAAGAACACCCACTATAAGCTTTACGCTTTTATTTTTCAATCAAATTTTCGGCCAAACCGTTCATAAGACCCGGACTTTTTTCATGGCGTCCTTGATGCGTCCAAGCCCTTCCTCGATCTGCTTCACGTCGAGCGCATAGCTCAAGCGGATGCGGTCCGGCGCACCGAACCATTCGCCAAGATACGTAATCACTTTGTACTCCTGATAAAGAATACTGAGAAACTCACGCGCGTTTTTGCATTTGGGCAGGATGTAAAAAGCGCCTTCCGGCCGCCAGAGGTCAAATCCCAGATCGCAGAAACCTTTGTAAATGAAATCGCGCCGTTCGCGCCACACCTGCTGCTGCTTGAGAATGTATTCCTTCGGCGCTTTCATCGCGGACAAGGCCATGTCCTGGCCCGTGAGGTTGGTGTTCATCGAGGTGTGCGTCTTCATCTCGCAGACGTTTTCCACGATGGATTTGTCCGCGCTCCAAAGATAGCCGACACGCACGCCGCACATGGCATACGTTTTGGAAAACGAATTGACCGTGATGACGTGATCGCCCTGCAGATGATAATTTTCACGTTCGTAGATGAGGTCTTTGTAGACTTCGTCCGAGACCACGTACACGCCGAGTTTCGCCGTGATTTTTTCGATCTCTTTCAGCGTCTCGATGTCTTCGACGCGCCCCGTGGGATTCGACGGCGAGTTGATCAGCACCGCGCGGCAGCCGTGGACCTTCTTTTTGAAGTCGTCGAGGTCGATGCGGCCGTCGATCAAGTCCGTGTAGACGGGCTCCATGTTCGCCAGCTCGATAATGGGCGGATAAGAATAATAGTAAGGCCGCGGCAGCAGCACTTTCCCGCCCTTCCCCCAGCCGCGGAAAATCAGGTCGAGCGCTTCGGACGCGCCGTTGGTGATCACGAAATTGTCCGCGCTCGATCCGGGATATTCTTTGCTGAGCGCCTCGCGCAGCTTCACCTCGCCCTGGATCAATCCATAGCGGAGGTCTTTGCGCGGGTCAATGTTTTCGAAGGCTTCTTTCGGCGGCGGCAGATCCGGCTGGCCGGAGCCGAAGCTGATCACGCCGTTGCCTTGCTTGCCAATGAAATCGGCCGGACTTTTTAATTTGAGTATCTGCGTCATAAAATTCCTCGAATAAATTAGGGCTATTGTATCGGAAAAGGAACGACAAACAAAGATCGGCTTGAGAAGGGTTCCTCTTTACAGGAAGGTCAGCCTAAAATCCATTTGCGCAAAAGGGCCAGAAACCCTTTACCTTGCGGCGCGGGTTCCTCGGCCGGATCTTCAGCGGCATCTTCGGGGACAAGTTCGGGGTGGGTTTGCTCGGGCATCTGGCTGCGCGCCAGGGTGGATTCCGCGAGAACGCGGTCCTCGAGACGGACGAAGACCTTGACGGTCCCCAGCAGCGGATTGATGCCTCCGATGCTGCCCATGCCGAAGAGATTTTGGACGTCCGCGTTTTTGATGTAGCAGGCAATGCCCGCTTCGTCCAAAACGGATTTGACGAGCTCCGCTCGCAGCGGGTCGCCGTCTTCGTAAATGAGATAGAATTCTTCTTTTTCTTTTTTCATAGCGGGAACCGGGCCAGGCTACTTCTGGTGATAGTCGACGAGCCGTACGGTGGGATTCGGGAGTTCATCCCCGATGATGATGTTGTTTTCACGGGCCAGCCAGCCGAGCGCCATGTGGATGGTTTCCTTGGGCGCCTTGATGCCGGAAACGATGGCTTTGAATTTCGCCTCACCGTTGTGGCTTTCGAGGTATCTCCAGACTTCGCCGGCACAAAGGCCGATCCAGGTAATCATGATTTTTTTCCTCTCCCCTAAGGGTAAATCGCAAAACGGGAAAAAGCAAGAACGCGGCTCAGCGGCTTTTCTGCCATTCCGCGAAAAACTGCCGGACCCCCTCCAAAGCCTTGGCCCTGTGCGAAACCCGATGCTTCATTTCCGGAGAAACCTGCCCGAATGTTTTCTGATAAGGCGGAAAATAAAAAATGGGATCGTAACCGAAACCGCCCGTGCCTGCGCGCTCGCGCGCGATGACACCGTGCACCTCACCTCGCACGGTGTTCAGCACCTTGCCGTTTTCTACGATAACGACCGCGGAAACATAGTAGGCGCTCCTGCAGTTATCGGGAAGATTGTGGAGCAGCCGGAGAAGCTTGTCGTTGTTATCCTCGTCACTTTTCCCCTCGCCTGCAAAGCGCGCGGAATAAACGCCGGGCGCGCCCTCGAGCGCGTCGCAGCACAAACCCGAATCCTCGGCGAGCGTCATGAGCCCGGACTGCGCTGCATATCCTAGCGCTTTCAGCGCCGCATTTTCCTCGAACGTGCGGCCGGTTTCCGGCACCTCCTGATAACTCGGCAGATCCTTCAGGCCGAGAAGCTGGAACGGCATGTCCTTGAGGAGCTCGCGGAGCTCTTCCAGTTTTTTCTTATTCGTGCTCGCGACCAGGAGTTTCTGAGAGGAGTTCATTTCTTGAGTGATTTCCGCTGCGCTTCGATCAATTCGTTGATTCCCTTTTTAGCCAGAAGCAGCAGGGAGTCCATGTCTTTTTTGGAAAAAGGCTTGCCTTCGGCCGTCCCCTGCAGCTCGATGAATTCGCCGGTGCCCGTCATGACGACGTTCATGTCGACTTCGGCCTTGGAATCTTCCTGGTAGCACAAATCAAGGACCGTGCTGCCGCCCACGATGCCCACGCTGACCGCCGCCACGGAATTCACGAAGGGATTCTCGATCAGAAGCCCGCCCTTCATGAGCTTGCGCACCGCGTCGGAAACTGCCACATAGCTGCCCGTGATGGCCGCCGTGCGCGTGCCGCCGTCGCCCTGGATCACGTCCGCGTCGATCCAGATTGTGCGCTCGCCGAGTTTGGTGAGGTCGATGACCGACCGCAGACTGCGGCCGATCAGACGCTGGATTTCCTGAGTGCGGCCCGACGGCTTGCCCTTCGAAGACTCGCGCGCGATGCGCTCCGTGCACGACGCAGGAAGCATGCCGTATTCCGCCGTCACCCAGCCTTTCCCCGCCCCCCGCAGAAACGGGGGCACGCCCTCCTGCACGCTGGCGGTGCAAAGAACTTTGGTGTTTCCCATTTCGATCAGGCAGGAACCCGAAGCGAATTTTAAATAATTGCGCGTGAATTTTGTTTTTCTCAGTTCATCTTTTTTACGGCCATCGATGCGCAAAGGAACCTCCTAGCGGATGTTGAGTATTCGATGAAGGCGCGGAACGATTCTAACGGAAGAAAGTTTGCGGGACGCCAGCGTCTGGAGCTCGCCCAGGAGCTTCATGAGATCGGCGTCCTCGTGCCCTTCGATCTCGGCCGAAATCGGCTGCAGGATGACGGGCATGGCGGGCGCGAGCCGAGCAACCAGGTTGACCTGATTTTCGAATTCGGAAATCTTGATCTCTTTCGAGAGGACGATTTTGATGAAGGTTTCTTTGCCGCTGGACAGCGCGGTTTTCAAAAATTCTTCGTGCTCGGTGTCAAAATTCTTTTCGCCGGTCACGCTGGAAGGCTTCAGGTCCATGGCGATGCAGTCGCAAAGGCCGGCCACCTGCTCGAGCGCGGGCCAGAGGATGCCGTCCGTCTCGAGGTAAACGCGAAAGCCTTCCCGCTTCAAACGTTCCATGAGCGGCCGCACAAAGCGAAGGTAGAGCAGCGGCTCCCCGCCCGTCAGGCTTACGAACGTGTGCGGGCCTTCCTCTTTTTCCAGGCGCTTCACTTCCGCCATCACGCGCCCGATTTCCCATTCCATGGCAGGCTTTCCGAGCTCATCGCAGTAGCGGCAGTGGATGTGACATTCCTCGAAGCGGATGAAGATGTGCCGCTCCCCCACGTGGACGCCTTCGCCCTGAAGTGAGGAAAAAATTTCGGAAATGCGCGCTTTTTCAGCGGTGGGAGGAAATTGCATAATGAGAAAGAGGATCGGGAATTCCCGCCTCTTCAAAACCTTTCTTGCGCAGGATGCACGAATCGCATTCCCCGCACGGGATGTCGCCGCCGACGTAGCACGACCAGGTGATTTCAAACGGAACCTGCAGGGACTCGCCCAGGCGGACGATCGCCTTTTTGCTGAGCTTCACGAGCGGCGCTTCGATGCGAATATTCTTTCCGTTCACGCCCGCTTTGGTCCCGCGGCGGATAGCTTCGCAGAACGCGTTCAAAAATTCCGGACGGCAATCCGGATAGCCGCTGTAATCGATTGCGTTGGCGCCGATGAAGATGGCCTCGGCCCCGCGCGCTTCGGCCAGCGAGGCCGCAAAGGCCAGAAAAATGGAATTGCGCGCGGGCACGTACGTGGAAGGAATATCCCGCGACATGGCGGCTTCGTCGCGTCCCTGCGGAATGGGCATCTTCTTGTCGATCAAGGAGCTTCCGCCCCACGGCAGAGCGAAATTAACGGTGTGGTGCTCGAGGCCGAGCCGCGCGGCAAGGGCCTTGGCCGACTGGATTTCGCGGACATGCGACTGGCCGTAAAAAACGGTAAGCGCCGTCACTTCATAACCCTGGCGCACGGCCACGTAAAGCGCGGTCGCCGAATCCAGTCCCCCTGACAAAAGGCAGACGGCTTTCCTGGGCAAACTTGCTGAATCGGGTTTTTCCATGACGGCCTCCGGCACAAAAGAATGGGTTATTTTACAGGATTTTCCGCGGGGCGGCAAAGGGCTTCTTGGGGTCAGACGATGACGGATTCGCGCACGACTTTGAGATGCGAAAGCTTCTCGCGCAAAAAGTTTTCACCGACGCGGACGAAGTTGCGCGGCAGGTCGCTGACAAAAATCTTCAGCTTTCCCCGGATTTTCCGGGAAGCGTCCATCTCGCGGCCCGCAAGGATGCGCGAAAGATTGGCCACGCAGGGACCCGCCGAATCAATGAGCCGCACGCCGGCGCCCATGTACCGCGCGATGGAGGCTTTGAGCATGGGATAATGGGTGCACCCGAGGATGAGCACGTCGATATCTCGCTTTTTGAGCGGCGCCAGATAATACGCCACCATTTCGCCTGCGACCTTTTCCTGCATCATCCCCTCTTCGACGATGGGCACGAAAAGCGGGCACGCAAGGCTCGTCACTTTCACGCCGGGGCTTCTTTTTTCCAGCGCGCGCTCGTAAGCGCCGCTTTCGACCGTGGCGGACGTGCCGATCACGCCGACGCGTCCGGTCCTGGTTTCATGCAGGGCGGCTTCGACCGCGGGCGAGATCACGTCGAGCACCGGCACGGGGCAGTAACTTTTCAGGAAAGCATACGCCGCGCTGGAAGACGAATTACAGGCGATGACCAGCGCCTTGATGCCTTTGCGCAGCAGGAAATCTGAATTCTCGCGGGAAAAACGCTTGATCTGCTCGCGCGATTTCGTGCCGTACGGCAGGCGCGCGATGTCGCCGAAATAAGTAACGGCTTCGAGCGGAAGGCGGTTGCGGAGTTCGCGGACGATCGTCAGGCCGCCGAGCCCCGAATCGAAAACACCGATGGGATCATTGCGGGAAAAAAGATGCGTCTCGGTTTTAGGGCGCTTGACGGAAATCGCTTTGTCCTCAAGGGTGGTTTCCACGGACCTGATGGGATTATTCGTCGTCTTCCTCTTCAGAATCGTCTTCGTCGTCGATGACGCAGAGAACTTCGCCTTTCGCGACCACTTCGCCTTCGTCGTAATACACCTCGACGAGGACTCCGGAGGCGGGCGCGGGAATCAGAAGGGTACCGTCTTCGGTCGAGAGTTCGACGAGATCATCGCCTTCCTGGATCACGTCCCCTTCTTCCGAAAACCAAACCTGGACAGTGGCTTCTTCCACCCGGCTCGAAACTCCTTCCAACGCAACTTCTTTCATGATGGTCCTCTCCTTTACCGCGAACAGTTAAAATGATTTCAGAAAAGTCTCGCCCGCGTGATAAGAACTCCGCACGTACGGCCCGGCAAACACTTCCCGGAACCCGTAGGGCCTGATCTCCGCAGCCAGCGACTCGAACGCCTCGGGGCGTATGTATTCGACCAGCTGCAGATGATCCTTCGACGGAGGCAGGTACTGCCCGATCGTCAGAATGTCGCAGCCCGCCCTCTTTAAATCGGCCGCCGTCTCCAAGACTTCAGTCCTTGTTTCACCCAGCCCCAGCATGATGCCGCTTTTGGCCATGACGTCCGGCCTTAAGGACTTCGCGAGCCGCAGCACTTCCAGCGAGCGTTCGTAACGCGCCTGAGGACGGATCTGGCCCTGCAGGCGGCGCACGGTCTCGATATTATGATTGAAGACATCCGGCCCGCCGGCCAGCACTTCCTGGATGAGCTCGACGCGCGCGTGAAAATCCGGTGTCAGCACTTCCACTTTGCAGCCCGGAATTCCCGCCTTCAATGCTTCAATGGTCCGGCGGAAATGGCCCGCGCCTTCGTCCTTCAGATCGTCACGCGCGACCGATGTCACGACAATATAATGAAGCCCCATTTCGCGGGCGGCTTCGGCCACTCGCTGCGGCTCATCCGATTCCACTTCGAGGCCGCGGCCGGTTTTGATCGCGCAAAACCCGCAGCTTCGCGTGCAAACATCGCCCAGGATCATAAACGTCGCGGTGCGATTCGAATAGCATTCGGCGCGATTGGGGCACACCGCGGATTCGCAGACCGTGTTCAGCCGGTTTTTGGCTAATACGTCATGTGTTTTTTCCGCCGAGCGCGCGGGAAGCGGGCGCCTTAACCATTCCGGAAGCCGTGTTCTTGAAATCTGGGTTGCCATTTAATTATTCCGCGGAGATTGACCGCCATGGAACGGCGGTTTCCATTGTCGGGTGATATCCTAAATAAATTACAGCCGTCGAGTTACAAAAATTTAAACGCGTGTTTTTAACAAAAAGCCAGCCGGGTGTCAAGAGAAGGCCTCCGCCCTTAAGGCAAAAGCTCTCGGGGAATGCCAATATCGATCACGCGTATTTTTCCGGCGTGGGAAGGCCCGGCACCCGAGAGCAGGCCTTTCTTGACCGCGGCCAAAGTCCCGGTTTCGTGCGCCTTGACGGCAGTCCCCATGACCGCGCCGGTATCACCGTGAATGCCCGAGGGAATGTCCACGGCAAGGACATGCGCGCCTGAGGCGCCGGCCCGGTTGATCAGACCGATTAATTCGGCGGGGATTCCGGCCACGGGCGCGTTTAATCCCACGCCGAAAATCGCATCGACGATCGTGCCGGTTCCCGCGAAAAGTCCGGCCTCGCCGCGGAACACCCGAACAGGAATCTTCAGGGCGCCGCAGATCTGGAAATTCACGGCCGCATCGCCTTTCAGCGCCGCGGGCGCCGCGGCCATGACGATCTCCACTTCGAGGGAGCGGTTCTTCAAATGGCGCGCGGCCACAAAGCCGTCGCCGCCGTTATTCCCCTTGCCGCAGACCACTGTGATGCGGCCGGGACGAATTTTTTCAGCGGCCATGTCCGCGATACCGCGCCCCGCGTTTTCCATGAGCAGCAGCGTGGGAATTCCGTAAATTTCAGCGGCTTTCCGGTCAGCGGCCTGCATTTCTTGAACAGAAACAGCCTTCATTTTTGTCCTGCGGGATGAGATTTCTACGCGATAGCGCCGTCCTTAACTCCTGTCCGAGTCGGCAAATGGAATCGCTTTTAGCGATAAAAAAAGAGCGTCCGGCCGCGAATAATAATGAGCCCGAAGCTGTTGCTATTGAATGTTTTGTTAGGTATGTTCTTTTCCAGGGGGTTTGCATGGCAAGCAGCTTAAACCACGAAGGATTCCTCGAATACGCCAGCAAACGGATGATCCGGTACGCGCACAGCGAAAAATTCATGCGCTGGGTATGCCGCTACCTGATCCTCCATCTCCGCCCCACGCAGGTTTCGGTCGCGCTCTATGATGCCACGCTGCAATCCTTCTGCATCCAGGTTTCCGAAGGGCATCCGAAGGTTCCCTCGCGCCTGATCAGTCTAAACACAAACAGCCCGCTGATCCAATGGTTTTTGAACCGCGGCGAGGCCAGCCACATCCGCCGTTCGCGCCGCGTCGTCACGTCGAGCTGCATGGCGCAAAAAGAAGGGCCGCGGGAACACGAAATTTACGAAGAGCTCGTCCGCCATCACGTCGAGGCCTGCGTCAGGATCGAGACGCGTGAGCGCCTTGCCGGCTATCTCCTCATCGGGCCGCGTGAAACCCAGCAGCCGTACAGCAAAGAGGACCTCACGTTTTTTCAGATCCTGGCCAACGACATCGGTATCGAAATCGAAAAGGAAGAATACCTTCATCATGCCCGCCACGATCCCATCACCGGACTGTATAACCGCGCCACGCTGCAGGAAACGTTGGGGGCCATTTTCGAAAAAGAACGGCACAACGACTTCGCCGCGGCCATGATCGACATCGACCATTTTAAGTCGGTCAATGACCGGTACGGCCATCTTGCCGGCGACCAGGTCATTCGCTGCGTGGCGGATTTCATCCGCTCCGGCATCCGCAAAACAGACACGGCCTTCCGCTACGGCGGCGAAGAGTTTCTGGTCTTATTCAAGAAGAACGCGAGAAATCCTGACCGCATCATCTCGGATGATGAATTTCAAAACGACATCATCCTCGCAGCCGACCGGCTTCGGCAAAAAGTGAACGCCCGCCCCGTGACGTGCCTTCAATACGAAATCCCCCTCACCATAAGCATTGGATTGACATTTCTGACTCCCCAAACCCGCAGCACTGCGTCCCTGATTGCCGAAGCCGATCGCGCCCTTTATCAGGCCAAGAACGGCGGGAGAAACCGCGTGGTCGTATTCGCGGAAAGCGAGAGCCGGCAGCTTATTTCGAGAAGATCCCTTTGAGGCCGCGGGAATTGAGCGACGCGATGTCGGCCAGCGCGCGCGGCACGGAAAAGCCGCCGGGAAGGGCAATGTATTTCGGACGCCACTGCGGCCCGAACTTTTCTTTGTAATCGCGAAGGCCTTCGAAGTTGTAGAAATATTCGCCGCGCGAGAAAATGAAAGCGCCCAGCTTGTTCCACAACGGTGCGAACTCGCGGTTCTCGAGCCCCGCAAGAGGCGCCATGCCCACGTTGAACCACTGATAGCCCTGCTCTTTTCCCCAGAGGAAAAGATTCAGGAAAAGATAATCCATGGATCCGGCCGGCGCGAGATCCGGGTCATAGCGCATCAAGTCCACGGACAGTTCGCTTTTCTCCGCGCCCAGCATGACATTGGCAAACGCCACGGGCTTGCCTCCATACCGCATGACTGCCATGGGAAAATGACGCAGATACGACACGTCGAAAAATCCGAGCGAGAAGCCTTTTTCCTTGGTGTTTTTCTTGGCGAGCCATGCGTCGGAAATCGTCTTCAGCTCCGCCGCGCGGCCGGGCACCGCCTCTTTATCCACCCACTCGAAGGAAGCGCCCTCTTTTTCCATGCGCCGGAGGGTGTAGCGCATTTCTTTGCGCCCGCCGCCTTCCAGTGAAAACGCGGGAAGGAAAACGCGGCCTTCCTCACCCATCTTGATCAGGGCAAATCCCGCGTCGAGATAAAGCGGCAAATACTGCGGATTCACTTCGTAGAAAACGGGCATGCCGTCGTGACGGTCGACAAGCATGCGGAAAGACGTGATCAGGTCCAGCCAGGCATTGCTGTCACCAATCGGGTCGCCGAGCGACACCCAGCTCTTGCCCTGGACGCCGTACATGATGAACGCCAGGCCGTCCCGGCTGAAAAGAAAATTCTTATCGCCGCTCAGGGCGAGATAAGAGGTGGTATTGGACGAGCGCACAATGATGTCGAGGGCGCGGGAAAGTTCTTCCGGTGAAGGCGGATGCACTTTGATCGTGGTCGTTCGCATGAGATTGGCGGCGGAAAGGATGCCGGCAAAGGCCATGACGCCTACCACGGCGCGCATGGAGCGCGCCGCATCCCCGCGCAGGCTGAAGTGCCACCAGAGGTCGCCTGAATAATTGACGTGCTTGAACGCAAAAAGCCCCAGCCATACGGACACACTGATGACGGTCAGGACCGAAAGAAGCCATGCCGGCGAAAGCGCTTCGCCGAAGAGCGACGCCTTCCGGTAAAAAAAGGGCCGGCTCGGAACGATCAGCAGGAACATGGCAAACAGGATCACGGCTTCTTCATAGTCAAAACCTTTCATCAGGGAAAACACCATGCCGAAGCCCAGAAGGATGAGCGCGAAATAATAAGCCGCATCGAGGCGCCGCTGGATGCCCCGCGCGAGGAATAAAAGCAGGACGCCCGCGAGGCTTCCGAGAAAATGCGAAAGTTCGATGGCCGGAAGAGGCAGGAAGCGCTCCAGCATGGCAAGACGGGAACCGACCGCGGGCGTGGATCCGGAAAGCAGCAGCACCGTGCCTGCAATGAACGTGGTCACAGAAAGCAGCGGCGGCACGAACGGCGTCAGAATCTGATTGAAGGCCGCGCCGGCCTTGGCGTATTTCCGCAGATTCTTGAATTCGAGAACGGCCAGAAACAGCAGCGACACGAAAAGCGGGAGAAGATAATAGATAAGCCGGTAATAAAGAAGGGAAACGAAAAGCTGGTCCGAAGGGACTCGGTCGGAGAGCGCGGCCAGAAGCGTCGCTTCGAAAACACCGAGGCCGCCGGGAACCTGGCTGACCATGCCCAGCAAATGCCCGGTGATGAAAAGCCCCACGAAGAAAAGATAGGACAGCCCATGTCCCTGCGGCAGCAAGACGTAAAGGACGGCCGCGGCCAGCAGCCAATCGGCAAGCGAAAAAAAAGCCTGGCCGAGAGCAAGCCGCCCTTCCGGCAAACGCAGCTCCCAGTCTTTGATCTTAAAGGAGCGGCGAACGAAGCCGCAGGCCAAAAGATAACTCAGGACTGCAGCGAGAAAGGCAATGCCCAGCATGCGCACCATTTCGGGACTCAGAAATTGCAGGCCCGGCAAAAGACGGCCGGGAGCGGTCACGAAAGAAAAACCGAGGAGCGCGATAAGGCCCAGAAAAAAACTCACGCTGTAAAACAGGATAACTTGGGCGGTTTCCAGCGCCGAGAGTCCCCACGTGGAGTACATGCGGTAGCGTACGGCAGCTCCGGAAAGCGCGACCGCGCCGAAATTATTTCCCAGCGCGCTGGCGATAAACGAGGCCGGAAAAATCTTGGCGTACTTCATGGGCTTGCGGATGTAGCGCAGACCCAGCCATTCGTAGGACGTCAGCGCCGCGTAATTGAAGGCCGTAAACAGCGCCGCCGCCAGCAGCGGACGCTTGGGGAAATCGGCAAAGTTATGCGTGACGTCGTTAAAGTGGTGGCCGCCAAGCTCGCGGTAAAGCACCCACAATCCCCCGATAAAAAAAACGAATCCGAGGGAATGAAAAACGCGAAGAAGGAATTTTTTCATAGGATCAGGTTTTTCCCAGCGGCCAGCACATGCCGCTCAGTACGCCGAAAAAGAAAGCAGTCAGATGCGCGAGATCCGCGTGTTTTTTGACCAGCGGATTTTCGCCTGCGGCCGCGGGCCTGCAAAAAACCACGATGAGGCCCGCGAATACAGCCGCAATCGCCGGCCACCGCCAGGCCCCCAGTCCGAGCATCAGAGCGCCCAGACAGCCGAAATACCCTGCGGATGGGCCGACGTCGCGGACAAGTTTGAGCTCCTCGCCAAAGAAATCTGTAAGCGGGCGCAGCGGAAGAAGCATCAGGACAGACAAGAACAGAAGAGTCAGAGTATGGGCACCCCAGAAGGTCAGTACGGCGCGTGCCGTACCGGCCACGCGTTCCAGGCCGCCGACAGCCAGCAGCGTCACGGCCATGGCCAGGACGAGGGATTTCGGGCCATCCGTAAAAAAAGTCGACACGAACATCCGGCCCAGGCGCCCTGCCCCCAAATCGGCCGGGGCATAGCCGATTTTTTCGAGCCAGGGATCGGACAAAACGCCGGTATGCGTGCCGGCCCAGAAACCGGCGGCGGCAACGACTGCGAGTAAGATGAATGTAAACGGGAGCATAATGGAAAACCTTTTCACTAAAATACGGCTTTCCCGAAAATATCATGAGAGGCGGAACAGGGGGAGGCCTAAAGACGTTCTGCGATCAGCGTGTCGTGCGCCAAGCCGACGACGCGGACTTTCACAAAACTCCCAAGCAATTCGCGGGGACCCTCGAATACGACTTTCTTCTCCTGGTGCGACCGCCCGGTCAGCTGGGCGGCATCCTTCGCTCCCGGGGCTTCGGCGAAAACTTCCAATTCACGGCCGAGCCATTGCCGGTTGCTTTCTTCCGTAATTTTTTTCTGCAGCTGCAGAAGTTCCTGGTTGCGGGTTTCCTTGGTTTCGAGCGGGACGTCGTCTTCGAGCTTCGCGGCCGGAGTGCCGGGACGCACGGAATACTTATATATGTAGGCGCCGTCGTAACGGATTTCTTCCAGCGCACGCATCGTGGCTTCGTGGTCCTCCGGCGTTTCACCCGAAAAACCGGCGATGATGTCGGTGGTCACCGAGACATCCGGAATCATGGCGCGCATGGCCCGGATCTTTTCCAGGTACTCCGCATATGTGTGAAGGCGCTTCATGCGCTTCAGCATCCTGTCGGAACCGGATTGAAGCGGAAGATGAAAACGGCGAGACAACTTCGGATTGCGCGCGATGACCCGGTACAGTTCCGGCGTGGCATCGTGCGGATGCGATGTGGTAAAAGAAATCCGCTCGACACCCGGGATCTCGCACAGCATTTCCAGGAGTTCGGGAAATCCCGTCTGCTTGGCGTCCGCGTCTCTCCCGCTGCCCGTGTATGAATTGACGTTCTGCCCGAGAAGCGTGATCCATTTGACGCCCTCGCCCGCGAGACGGCCGGCCTCGCGGTAGACTTCCCGAGCCGGCATGGAAACTTCGCTGCCGCGCGTGATGGGCACGATGCAAAACGTGCAGACCTTGTTGCATCCGGTCATGATGGGCAGCCAGGCGTGATGATGGCCCTGGCGCTGGATTTGGTCCGTATATTCAATGGAAACGCCATCCTGCTTGATCTTGGAAACCTGGCGGCGGGTCCTGCGGACTTCTTCGACCAGCGCGGGAAGGTCCGCGATGTTGCGCGTGCCGACCATGAGGTCGAGCTGGGGAAAACGCCGGAACAATTTCTCTTTGTGCTCTTCCACCATGCAGCCCATGAGGCCGACGATGAGCTCCGGATTCGTTTCCTTGGCCTTGCCGAGCATTCCAAGCCGCCCATAAACGCGGTCTTCCGCGTGCTCGCGCACCGAACACGTGTTCATGAGCACCACGTCCGCCGCAGGAAGCAGCTTGCGGCCGTCCCCGGAGCGTTCCCATTCTTCGGGAATGATCTCGAAGCCCTTCGCGGACAAAAGACCTCCGGCCACTTCGCTGTCATACATGTTCATCTGACAGCCGAACGTCTTGATCGAAACTTTTAACTTCTGCTCGCTCATTGTATCCCTCGATCGCGGACCAGCGTTTCAGAACCGACCTGGTCGGAAGACTGGCTAGCCCACCGCCCGATTAATTCATCGCCCTTAATCTCATAATAAATAACACCGGCACCGATTCCCCATCCCACGAACAGGAAATCACCCCGTAAGAGGCCGACTCCAGTATACACAATATTATTGATGTGCCATGTCAGTCGGTAAATCTGGCCGCTCGGACGGATCTCCACCGTGCCGGAATAAGCGGCTCCTCCATCCTCCCCGGCGGCATCGACGATCTGATAGACGCCATTCAGGCCGGACGGCCCCTCGAGCGATTCCGTGCCCAAGTCGAATTCCGTCGTGTTCGAGATCCAATCACCATAGAGCTTCCCGCCTTCCACTTTATAGATCACAAGGCCGTAGGAATCCGCATCGCTCCAGGCGGCCGCGAGCCCGTTCTGATCATGAAGCCCAATGCCGTGATAGGCGGTTCCGCCGCCTGTATTCCAACCCACGGAAAAAACCTCATCCCCGAGATCTTCAATCTCGACTTCGCCGGAGTATTCAGAGCCCCCCGGGCCCATGCCGTGGCTGATCGAATAGGATCCGGCAGGATTCAACGGTGCTTGGGCATTCGCAGGCGTTTGTTGAAGCGCGCCGAACAGGGCGATTGTGACGCACCCGGCGAAAGTTTTAAAGGGCGGTTTCATGAGTGGGATTTTATATCAAATCGCGGCTTTTGGCATCAGCCTTTTGGAGCTGCGGGAACCCGAGAAATCATTCGTTCGAAGGCGGGATAAGAAGGAATAGACACAGGAAGCCTGACAAAAAGTGCCGCTGCAGGAGCCGAGGCCATGAAGACCCATGCGGCCCCTGCAGCGGCGCAGAAAGCGTAGGTACAGGTCAGTCGACCGCCACTTCCCCGTTTTCACCCGTGCGGATGCGGATCGCGTCATCAATCGTCGTGATGAAGATCTTGCCGTCTCCGACCGAGTTGGTGCTTGCGGTGCGCACGATGGCCTCAACGATTTTTTTCACCTGCGTATCGCGCGCAACGATTTCGATCTTGGTTTTCGGCAGGAGGTCGACTTTGAATTCTCTGCCGCGGAATTGCTCCGTGATCCCGGCCTGCTTGCCGTGCCCGACGATTTCCCACACTTGCATGCCTGGGCAGCTGATGCCGTCAAGCGCCTGCTTCACATCGCCGAGTCTTTCCCTGCGAATGATAGCTTGAATCATCTTCATTTGATTATCTCCCTTTCCCGACACTAGCCGGCTCGTTATAAACGTAATTGCTCTTCGGGCCGGGGCCGTTCTTGCGTGTAGACAGCGGTGTCTCTGAAAACTTGTCCAGCTTCACGCCCACATAACCCGGAACGCCCATTTCGGGAATGTCCAAACCTTCGACTTCGTCATCCGGCCGGACACGCAGCCCGATCGTGACATCGATCGCCTTAAGCACAATGTAGCCGATGACGCCCACGTAAACCACGTTTGCAAGAACGCCGATGCAGGAAGCCACAAACTGACTGGGATCGCCATAAAAAAGTCCGCGAACCGTTCCCGCAACGCCGTTCCAGCCGTCGCCGTACGTTCCGTCGGCGAAAAGGCCCGTGGCCAGAATGCCCCATGCGCCGTTCACGCCATGAACCGCTACGGCGCCGACGGGATCATCGATCTTAAGCACGCCTTCAAAGAAATACACGGCTTCGACGACGAGCAGGCCCGAAACCGCGCCGATGATGCAGGCGTTCACCGAATTCACGAAAGCGCAGGGCGCCGTGATGGCGACAAGGCCCGCGAGCATACCGTTGCACATCATGCTGGGATCCGGCTTCTTGGTGCGGACTAGCCACATCCAAAGCGTTGCGACGAGCGCGCCGGTCATGGAGGCCAGCATCGTGTTCGTAGCCACGACGGAAATACGCAGGTCCGTGCCCGCCAGCGTGGAGCCGGGATTAAATCCGAACCATCCGAAGGCGAGAATGAACGTGCCGACAATGGCCATCGGGATATTATGCCCGGGAATCGCGTTGGGAGTTCCGTCCGCATTGAACTTCCCGATCCTGGGGCCAATGAGTTTCGCGCCCACGAAAGCCAGGACGCCGCCCGTCAAATGCACCACCGAAGAGCCTGCGAAGTCCACATGCCCATGGCCCAGACCGAAATTCTGGCCGAGCATGGCCAGCCAGCCGCCGCCCCAGGTCCAGTTGCCATAAATCGGATAGATGATGCTGCCCACGAAAAGGCCGTACACGACAAACGCCGAAAATTTCCAACGCTCGGCCATGGATCCCGTAGGAATCGTTGCGGTCGTGTCCATGAACACCATCTGGAAAAGGAACATCGCGAAGATCGCGGCGTCATAGGATTGTCCCGTCAGGAAAAAGCCTTTCATGCCGAAAAGGCCGAAACTTTTTCCGAAAAGGTGCAGCGTAAACTCATGGTTCAGGACATCCACGCCTCCCAGCGTGCCAAACGCTCCGATGCCTCCGAACATTAACGCAAACCCGCACACGTAGAAACCCAGCATGCCCAAGGGATAGATCATGAAGTTCATGGACATCGTATGCGCCGCGTTTTTTGCGCGGCAAAGCCCGGTTTCCACCATGGCAAAACCCGCTTGCATGAACATCACGAGAAATCCGGTGATTAGCGTCCATACAAAGTTAATCGAGACCTTGTTATGGCCCACTGCGGTCGCGAGTTCTTGGAGAGTCGGCGCGCCCGCCGTGGCAGCCGTAACGTCAGCAGCAGTTCCGGTCAGTGCGCCGCTCGGATCGGCATCCTTGGCGAAAGCCAGGACCGGCACTATCAGCCCGAAAGCGAATAGCCCTAGGAAAAAAAGACTCACTAATTTCTTTTGCATTTCGTTGGCTCCTTCTGTTTGCGAGACAAATCTGTGAATTTGACGAGGTCTTAATCAAGGTTCATGCCATCGACTTTTTTATTGATGCCATATTGATATCAATGCTTGAAACTTTCTTTTTAGAAGCAATGCTTTTATGTCACGAAAATCGGGCGGGCTTACAAAAATGAAGACAAACACAAAATTGACTGCTTAGGCGGGGACGGAAATGGACGGAGGATCAATACGAAGACGATATCCCACGGCGGGCTCCGTGAGAATATAAATAGGACGCGCCGGGTCGGGCTCGAGTTTCTTGCGCAGGTTATAAATAACGACACGCAAAAGATGGTCCATCCGATGGACACTCTGATCATTATTCCAAACTTGTTTGTAGAGCTGCTCCGTTCTGACGATTTTACCCGCGCTCAAAACCAGGGCCTTCAGCACATCGTATTCCGTCGGCGTGAGATGCTGCGTGCGGTCCCCGACTTTGACGATACGCTGCTCGCCATCGAAAACAAGTTCGCCGGTCTTGAAAATCGGAGTTCCGCCTTTCGGCAGCCAGCGGCGCATGAGCGCTCGAACGCGGGCTAGAAACTCCGAAGGGCTGAAGGGCTTGGTGACATAGTCGTCGGCGCCTGCGTCAAGCGCCGCCACTTTATCCGCTTCGTCTCCGCGGACCGAGAGAATCATGATGGGTGTAGCCGCGCGCTGGCGTATCTCTCTGGCCACCTCGACTCCGCTGATATCGGGCAGTTTCAAATCCAGAATAATCGCATCAGGATGCGCTTTTACCGCGGCTTTCAAAGCCGCGCGGCCGTTAGCCGCTTCAAAGGTGCGGTACCCCTGGGATTGGAGCATTCTTTTGAGAACGCGCCTCAGCGGACGTTCGTCATCCACGATCAAAATACGCACCCCGTCTTTTTTAGGCCTAAGCATGGGGCTTCTCGATGCAAAAAGGCAATTCCACAATCATTTTCGTCCCCTTTTCCGGCAGATTTTCGGCCCAGATTTTTCCTTGGTGCGCCTCAACAATTCCTTGGCAAATCGAGAGGCCGAGACCTGTACCCGGAATTTTCTGCGTTCGTTCACCGCGGTAGAACTTATCAAAGATACGATGCAATTCCCGTTCCGGAATGCCCGGGCCCTCGTCAGAAATTTCAATACGGACGCTTTGCATCGAGGTTTTGATCTCGAGCAAAACCAAAGAACCCCTGGGCGAATACTTCAGGGCATTGTCGATCACATTGACTAAGACTTTCAGCATCAGGTCGTAGTCGACGCAGGCTTCCGGGAGCTCATCCGGAAGAAGGACGCGCACACGATATCCTTCCTCCCCCCGGGATAACTGCTGCAATGCCACTCCGATGAGATCGCTTAAGTCGCATGGTTTCCGGGTCAGCTCTAAAATGCCTCCCTCGACCTTGGTCATGTCCAATAAATTTTCAACGAGCTGACTGAGTCTCCCCGCCTCCGCGTTGGCTGTCGTAATGAGCTGCCGGCGGGAGGATTCATCCAGGTCCATGTTGTGGTGCATCAGATTCCCCAGGGCCGCAGTGATCGAGGACAACGGCGTTTTTAGATCATGAGAGATCGAGTTCAACAAAGTTGAATACAGTTTCTCCTTCTCCCGCAAAAGCTCCATCTGCTGAGTTTTCATGAGGCTGCGTCGGAGGCGCGTCGTCAAAGTGCTGATCGTGATTCCTACAATCAAGAATCCGGCCAGGGTGACGAAATCGTGCTGACTGAATGTGGCGAAGCTGAATTGCGGCGGGATGAAAAGGTAATCAAAAGCCAGCACGCTGGCGATCGAAGAGGCGATTGCGGGGCCACGGCCCCATTTGAGCGCAATAATTACGACCCCTAAGAGATAAAAAATAATGAGGTCGGTTGTGATCAGAAAGGCTTTGGCATAGGCAATCCAACCCGCAAGAAAAGCCGCTGCCACCAACATCAGGCTCAGGATATATGGCATGACGCGATCGGTTTTTTTTCCACCCCACTTCATGGTCATGAGAGCCCCTACGGATCGATAATTGTATCGAACGTCAGGGAAAGAAAATATCAAAATTTGATCAAATCCGCAAAACCCGGCGCAAAATATTAAAAATGGGGATGTTGCTGAGAAGTCCTTTTGCTAAAATGGCCCATCACCGGACCGTGAACTGTCGGTAAACGCACATGCAGAGACAAGACTCGCCGATCAAATATCATTTTATCTGGCACGGTTATGCCCAGAGCCTTCTCATGGTGGTTCTGGTCACGCTTGGCGGGGAACTACTCAAGCGCACGATCGAGCCCATCAACCTTATCATGTTCTATCTTTTGGCCGTGATCGTCGCGGGCATCCGCTGGGGCCACGGCCCCGCTGTCCTGACTTCCGTTCTGAGCGTGCTTGCCTTTGATTTTTTTCTCATCCCTCCCTATCTGACTTTCGGCGTCGAAGATTTCCAGTACGTCTTTACCTTCGCGGGTTTTCTCATTGTAGGTCTGATCACAAGCGAACTGATGACAAAAACAAAGGAGCAGGCGCGCAAAGCGCGGCAATTGGAACTGCTTCGAGCGACAAAAAAACTGCAGACAGCGCTCCTCAATTCAGTCTCGCACGACTTGCGCACGCCGCTGGCTTCGATCATCGGATCCATCAGCATGCTCCTGCAAGACGAGCCTTCCCTCGCCGAAGAAACCATAAAGGGGCTGCTCCGGGACGCCTATGGGGAATCGCTGCGCTTGAATCGCTTGGTCGGGAACCTCCTCGACATGACGCGGCTTGAAGCCGGCGCTCTGAATCTTTCTTTTAAATCCTGCGATTTAAGAGACGTGCTCGGCGTGGCTTTGCAGGAGCTCGCCGACAAATTGGAGCAGCGCCGAATTAAAACCCAGATCCCTCACGACCTCCCGGAAATCAGCGCGGACTTTTCTTTGATCATGAAGGTGCTCGTGAATTTAATCGATAATGCGGCGAAATATTCGTCTGAGGACACACCGATCCGCATTGCCGCCAAAACGCAGGGCGACCGGATTAAAATTGAAATCATGGACGAGGGAATTGGAATTGCCCCCAAAGACTTGAAACCTATCTTCGACAAATTTTACCGCGCTTCCCATCCGTCGACGGTCGAGGGTCTCGGGCTTGGGCTCTCGATAGCGAAAGGAATCGTGGAGGCGCATCATGGCGAAATCTGGGCGGAAAGCGGCGCGGGAAAAGGGACGACATTCGTCGTGCTTTTGCCTTACTCCAAGGAGACCGCATGAAGGAGCAGCACGCCTTGCGCGCGTTGATTGTCGATGACGAGAAGGCCTTGCGCCGTTTTCTCAAGACCGCACTGTCGTCCCACGGCTATCAAGTGTTCGAAGCCGGCAACGGCCTAGAGGCCCTCGAAGAATCCGTATCCTGCCATCCCGACGTCATCATCATCGACCTGGGCCTGCCCGACAAGGACGGCATCGAGGTCACGCGCGAGATCCGCCGGCGCACGAAGACGCCCATCATCATTTTGTCGGTGCGCGACCGCGAAGAGGACAAAATCCAGGCGCTCGACGCGGGCGCGGACGACTACCTCACCAAGCCTTTCAGCGCAGGCGAATTGATGGCGCGTCTGCGGGCCGTCATCCGCCGCCTAGTTCCGCAAAACGAAACCACATTTTTTAAAGCCGGCAAATTAGCGATCGATATCGGCAAGCACACGGTGGAATTAAACGGCCGCGCCCTCCAGCTCTCGCCGACCGAATTCGACATCGTTAAAGTGCTGGTCATGAACGCCGGAAAAGTCGTGACTCAAAAGCAGATCTTGAAAGAAGTCTGGAACAAAACCGAAGAAATGGAAGGGGCTTCCCATCTTCTCCGCGTCACCATCAGCAATCTGCGCAACAAAATCGAGCCCAATCCCGACCGTCCCACCTATCTTCTCACCGAGCCGGGCGTGGGATACCGCCTTCATACCGAAGATTGATTTGAAAGATTTTCCGCTTACCCATTTCCTCTTTTGACTCTCTTTTGACTTGGCCTTCCTTTGCCTCACGGCTATCTTTTGCATAGATCGAACAAGCCGAATCCGGATGACGGATCGGGGGACCCAGAGAAGGCTCCGGAGCTCGATGCTTCGGGGCGATAAGCAGCTCGAAACTTGGTGTTTTTAGCTATCGGGGCGAATCACTGCAAAGTGAAAGGTTTCCACTCGACCTTAGCCCGACAGCTAACCCCGTAGGCGAAACGGAGAGAACTGTGCACCGCATTTTCGAACCGCGCTTTTCAATCCTTTCCGTTTCCCCTGGTTTCACCGCCGAAGCGTTCCGCGCAGACGGGCTTTCAAGGAGGACGCCATGGTTTCACTCATCGTGTTAGGAGGAGCAAAAATGCTGTCGTTTCGAAAGCAAAGGCAGGAAACATCATTAAGGCGCGGGCAGGCCGCCGCGAATCAGAGCTTAGGCCAAGCGGCGTTAAAAATTTCCGACTACCTGACGTCCGAACAGATTTGTTTTTTCCCCGAGGGAACAAACGCGCTCAGGGTATTCTCGGATTTGATAGGCACTCTCTCGATACCAAACCGGGAGTTCGCTTTGGAAGCCGTTCTTCGCAGGGAACAAGTCGGCGGGACGATCGTGGCTCCGGGAATCGCGCTTCCCCATGCTCGGATTGACGGCACGGACCGGTTGCATTCGGCTCTCGCTCTTTGCCCAAGCGGTATCAAGCTCAGCGAAGACGAACCGGCGATCCGCCTGCTCCTCCTTTTTGTCAGCCCTTTTACCGAACTGAAAAACCACTTACGCTTTCTGGCCGCGGCAGCAGCTTTATTTCAAGACGAAATGCTTTGCGGCGACATGATCGCGCTGAAGTCGAGCGATGCCATTTTGGAAAAACTAAAACACAAAGAAATGAAAACCCATGCCGAACATTCCACAAAATAAGTCGGTCCCTCGAAACGTCGTCATTGTGACGACCGCCATGCTGAGCTTTATCAGTTTCTGGCGGGCCGCCGCGATCGTGCTTTGCGATATTGCCTCCACGGTTTATTACATCGGCGGCATTGCCGAGCATGCCATCGGAAAAGCCGCTCCGTGGTTTATTTTGGGCGTGATGCTCTTTTCCTACACGGTACGCGCCATTTACATCGAGTCTTGCGGCATGTTTGTCCGCGGCGGCGTATACCGCGTCGTCAAGGAGGCTATGGGAGGAACGCTCGCCAAACTTTCCGTCTCGGCCCTGATGTTTGACTATGTCTTGACCGGGCCCATCAGCGCGGTTTCGGCAGGCCAATACATGGTCGGCCTTTTGAACACGACGTTTCCACACTTCGGCTTACCGTGGCATTTTCGCGCTGATATTTTTTCCGTTTTGTTCGCCGTCGCCGTCACGCTCTATTTCTGGTGGGAAAACGTTAAAGGCATTCCCGAGTCGAGCGACAAAGCCCTCAAAATCATGATCGCCACGACGATCATGGGCATCACCATGATCATTTGGAGCGTGACGACGCTCCTCGTGCGAGGCATCCACTGGCCCCCTTTCACTCCCGTCTTTAACGAAGACTCGCTGGGCTGGCTGTATTCTCTGAAAGACAAGATCAAACCTCTGGGCGTCCTCGGCCTCACCATCGCCTTCGGCCATTCGCTGCTCGCCATGTCCGGCGAAGAATCCCTTGCCCAGGTCTACCGGGAAATCAAAGCGCCCAAGCTCAAGAATCTCGAAAAAGCAGCCTTCATCGTCTTTCTCTACAGCATGCTGTTGACCACGCTGGGAAGTTTTTTCGCGATCATGATCATTCCCGATTCCGTGCGCATGAGCCAATACTCCGACAATC
The DNA here is from genome assembly GCA_035495615.1 of Verrucomicrobiia bacterium. Classification (NCBI taxonomy): domain Bacteria; kingdom Pseudomonadati; phylum Verrucomicrobiota; class Verrucomicrobiia; species Verrucomicrobiia bacterium. The sequence goes on from DATJFP010000026.1 coordinate 57,906, forward strand.
TGATAAGCGGCCTTGCGATGTATTTCGTCGGCCCGCTCCAACTCAGACTCCTTTATCAAGCCTTCGTGGTCTTCGTCGGATTTTTAATTCTTGCCGGCGCGGTGAATACGTCCATTATCGGGTCGAACGGGGTCCTCAATCGGCTGGGAGAAGACGGCATCCTGCCCGAGTTCCTCAGAAAGCCTCATGCCCGTTTCGGCACGTCTTCGCGGCTCATCAATATGACAGTAGGACTTCAACTGCTGACGATCGTACTCTGCCGGGGGAATATTTACGTGCTCGGTGAGGCCTATGCCTTCGGCGTCATCTGGAGCTTCGTATTCAAGGCCCTGGCCGTCCTCATCCTCCGCTATAAAGACAAGATGCCGCGCGAATGGAAAGTGCCCTTGAATATCAAAATCAAAGGCCTGGAATTCCCGGTCGGAATCGCCGCTATTTTTCTGATCCTTCTCCTTACCGCCAGCGCGAACCTTGTGACGAAAAAGGTCGCCACAATTTCCGGCTCCCTTTTTGCCCTTGTCTTTTTTGCCGTATTTGTGGCTTCGGAAAAGATCAACAAGCGGAAGCATCATGCCCTTCATGGCCAGCATGACATTCACGCGGGCCACATCGACCGGGTCAATCTGAATGAGATCGAAAATCTCAGCCCCGAAAGTTGCGGCTGCACGAAACCCCGAAGGGTCATTGTTGCCGTACGAGGCCCGCACAGCCTCAGCCATCTCGAAAAAACGCTCCATCAGATCCATCCGGAAGACACCGATGTCGTGGTGCTGACTTCGAAAGTCGGCAAGGGCTACCAGTTGGAAGGCGATTTGAGCCGTGTCGCGCCGGAGGAAGAAAAGCTCTTTACCCGCGTGATTGAAGTGGCAGAGAAAGTCGGCCGAACCGTCATCCTGCTGTCGGTCCCGACGAACGATCCTTACTACGTGATGGCGCGCATCGCGCACGAGTTAAAAGCGCAGGAACTCGTGGTCGGAAAATCTGAAAAATTTTCCCCCGAAGTTCAGATGGAGGAAATCGCGATTGCCTGGGGCGCCGTGACGCCGCCGCGCCAGCATGTGCCGCCTCTGATGATTCGGATTCTGTGGGATGGGAAAGAAATGACCGAAATGTTCTAAGCGAGAAAAGGATGGATTTCTTTTTAAAATTCACTCTCATCTCTTATGCCTCGATTTTCTTTTTCACACTGGGATTGCGCCTGGCTGTTTCCAGCGAATTGGACTTGCGGGTCATCCAACTTTTTCTTATTTTTGCCGCTGTCTCGCTTCCTTTGTCTCTGACCTTCAAATCCCAGCCTTTGTATAGCCGTTTTCTGATGTCCCTGACCTGCACCTCCCTCATTCTGACCGGTTTCCGTTTCGGCAGGAAAATAAAGCGTTTGGGTGAAGAAAATCCCCTCAAACGTCATTTTTGACTCGTTTTTGACTCGTCCAATGCCCTCTCCCCGAGTATTTTGTCACGATTAACGACAAGCCGAATCCCGACAGGGATCGGGGGACCCGATAAAGCGGCTCTCAAAGTTTTGAGCCATGGGCGAATCCGCCGGAGCGCGGAGAGGTTTCCACTCAACCTCAGCCCGTCAGCTAACCCCGAAGGCGCAACGGAGAGGTGTTATGTCTTTGATGCTCAAAAAAGTCGATCGCCCGCGCGAATTGAAGTGGTATCAGGCGGGCGCCATGCTGTACGGCGATTGGGGAACCAGCAAGGCCTATGTGCTTGGCATCGCCTTCGCTCTTGCCGGCCACGCTTCCTGGTTTTTCCTCGGCCTCATGTCCGCGCTTACGGCCCTCATCGGCGTCTGCTACATGGTGATTTGCCGCGTGTATCCGGACGGCGGCGGCGTTTATTCTTCCGTGAAGCATCGCCACCGCCTGCTCGCGGTGATCGGCGCGTTTCTTTTGATCGCGGATTACGTGATTACCGCGTCGCTCAGCACGCTCGACGCCTTCCATTATTTCAACGCGCCGCATCCGGAAATCTGGGCCGTGGCCACGATCCTCGTCATCGGCGCCATCAACTGGCTCGGGCCCAGCAAATCCAGCACGATCGCGTCTTACATCGCCGTCGTGGCCTCGGCGGGCGCCCTGATTCTTTTCGCGGCAACCGTTCCCTCGCTCTCCCATGTGCATCTGACCTGGCCCGGCAGCGACTGGCCCAAAAATTGGACGGTTTTCGTCGGCATCGTGCTCGCGCTTTCCGGCGTGGAAGCCATTGCCAACATGACGGGCATCATGGAAGAGCCCGTCGAAAAAACATCCAAGCGCGCGATCTGGCCCGTGCTCCTGGAAGTTTCCGTGCTGACCTTTCTGCTTGGCATTGCCATGAATGCCATCCCGAACCTCAAAGACCATACCGAAGACATGCTCCGCGTCCTGGCCACGCATTATATCGGGCCTTGGTACGGCGCCTTCATCTCGCTCGCGTTCGGCTTCCTGCTGCTTTCGGCGACCAACACCGCCATCGGCGACCTGGTCAGCATCCAGTTTTTGATGGCCAAAGACCGCGAGCTGCCCGAAGCTTTCTCAAAGCTAAACCGCTTTGGCATGCCGGGCCTTGCGCTGATCATCGCCACGGCGATCCCCGCGGGCGTTTTAATCTTCGAGCACGATCTGGTTAAACTCGCGGCACTCTATGCCATCGGCGTGATCGGTGCCATCACGATCAATCTCGGCGCCTGCGCGACCAACTTCAAGATCCCGCTGAGCCGGAAGGAACGCATCCTCCTCGGCATCGGCGCGGTCATCCTTTTTTTTATTGAATTGACGATCGCCTTCGAAAAGCACCACGCCCTGATTTTCGCGCTCACGGTCCTCGCGGTCGGATTGTCGCTGCGCTATGCCGCCAAGACGTTCCTGCCGATTCCGGTGCCGGCGCTTGCGCCCACGGTCAATCTGCTCACCGTTTCCGAAGCCAGAGAAATAGCGCCGCTTTACAAAAGCTCGTCGCTTGTCGCGATCCGCAGCTTTAATCCCGCGGTGCTCGACGAAGCCGCGCTGCGCGTGAAGGCCCTCAAGGAAAACGCGGTTTATTTGAGCTACATCGAGGAAACTCCCACCGTGGCGGAATTGCCGGATGAAATCGAACCGTCCTCTCACTCCCTCGAAGTCCTGGGAGAGGCTCAGAAGGCCATGGAGGAACGCGGGGTCACCGGCATCCCGGTCTGGCAGATCGGCGATGATCCCGGCCGCATGATCGCCAAAGCCGCGGCCGAACTTGGAGTCAATACGGTCATGATCGGGACGACGAGGCGCAGCGCGCTGGTCAACCTTCTCCGCGGCGACGTGCTGCGAACGCTCGCCCGTCATTTACCCAGAGAATGCCGCCTGGTGATCAGCGGCTAGAGGTTCGAAATGCCGGTTTCGAATATCGCTTTCTTCCTGAGGTTTGGGCTCACCTCGTATGCCGCCATTTTCTTCTTTGCCGCGGGGCTCGGGTTTGCCTTGTCTTATGCCGGCAGCCTGAAACACACGGATTTCGGCCTGCTTTTTTTCTTCATGGCCGCGGCCCTGTGTTTCAGTTTCAAGTCCGAACCCCTTCAAGGCCGCCTGATCATCGCCGCCATCTGGGCCTCGATCGTTTGGGCCGGCTTCCGCTTCGGCCGGAAGATCCGGATGCGCTGATTTCCCTTCCCGCCTCGCTTCCTTCCTAAATACAGAGCACACGTTGCATTACGCCAAAATTTGTGTACAATCATACTTTCTCTGGTAGCGTTCCGGCTCAGGCCGGGATTCCAGACACCGATTCAGGACTTGATGCGAGCCCAATAAGAACTCGATGTCGACAAACGATCAGCCCTCAACTGCGCCCGCGGGCAAAAAACCCAAGATCAACGCCCGCTTTCTCAGCCTGGGCAATTTGCTTCTGCCCGTCCTTCTGGTCATCATCGCGCTTCACTGGGGAGACGGCCGGGTTTTTGCCGAGCTGCTGCTGAAGATCAAGCCCCAATGGCTTGTCCTGGCCGCCCTCTGCCAGATCGGGACTTACCTCTGCGTAACCATGATCTGGCGCACGGTGTTCCGCCGCTGCGGCATCCCCATCCGCTCTTATCAATTGTTTGCGCTCAGCATTGCCAAGCTTTTCTTCGACCAGACCCTGCCTTCCTTCGGCGTGAGCGGCAGCGTCATGGCCATGCGCGGGTTCATCCGCCGGCAAAGCTCCAAGGGCGCGGCCGCCGCGGCGGTCATCATCAATACCACGAGCCGCTACCTGCCCTACGTGCTGCTGTTCACGGCGGCCCTGGCCATCCTCTGGAAACACCACATGCTCAGCAAGCCGCTGGAATACACGGCGGCTCTTTTCATCGCAGTCATCGTCATGCTCATGGCCGCGATCCCCGCGCTCGTGCAGCTGGCCATCAATCATAAAACACCGTCCTGGGTGCACCGGTTTGGCTGGCTCGAGAAGGTCCTGAAAACCTTGCGCGAGATCCCGGTCGAGATCATTGGGGACTGGCGCCTGTGGCTTGTGGCGTGCCTTGCGAACGCCTGCATTTTTCTGCTGGATTCGACGACGCTTTGGAGTCTGTTGTCGTCCCTCGGCATCGGGACCCATCCCTGGTTCCACGCCTACGTCAGCGACATGGTGTCGTCCGTCGTGACCGACCTGGCCATGGTGCCGGGAAAAATCGGGGTTTTCGAAGGAAGCTCCGTCACCATGCTGCGGCTCTTCAAATATCCGCTCGAAGAAGCCGTGGCCGCGACGCTCCTTTTCCGCGGCTTCACCTACTGGCTGCCCATGATCCCGGGATTTATTATCACCCGCCGCGAGCTCGGACAGCACCCTCACGAATCCCGCTGATTCCCTTCCGCTTTCCGACGCATAGAACGGATTTACAAAAAAGATTTGTCCGGCGGGAAATAGAACGCTGCCCGGCTTTTTCCAGAACTTGACTCGAGTTTTAAGATCGGGAATTACGCCCGGGAAGCTTGCTTGCGCGGGAAAGGGAAGCGTTCGGAAATCAGATTCAGGCAAAGCCACAGGCCGCAGCCCGTGACGGTCAGGATCAGGTACCATTTGCCGTAGATTCCGTCACTCGAAAAAGGCTCGGTCGCGGCATGGAGCACTTCGCTGTTGGGAAGAACGCCGCCTTCGGCGAATTCATGGAAGGATTGCACTGCGATCTGGACCGTGAAAAGCAGCAGGTAAACGGCCGTGACCTGGAAAAAATGCTTGAGGTTGATAAGATAGCCGAACTGCTGCCAGAGATAGGCGACCAGGCCCGCCGCGGCAACGCCAAGCAGGACACCGGTCACGATCTGCGCGTCCTGCACCTGGAGCAGGAGAAGGGCGGTTTCCATCCCCTCGCGGCTGATCATGAGAAGCGTAAACAGGAACACGCCCCAAAGCGAGCCTTTCAGGGTCGGTGCCGCGGAAGCTTTGGAAAGCTGGCTTTCCATTTCCTGCTTCATGGTCGGGCCGACCTTCATCATGTGCACGACGAGCGTGGCCACAAGTACGGCGGTGATCAGCCCGAAGGCCCCTTCGATCACAGGCTGATGCTGCCCTTCAGTGATCCACAGAAAATAGCCGAGCAGGCCGCTCACGACAATGGAGCCGACGATGCCGGCGACAAGCGCGGGAATCAAATGGCCCTGGCAGGTTTTACGCAAATAGGCGGCGGTGATTGCGACCATAAGAAAGGCTTCGACGCCTTCCCGTAAAACAATGAAAAATGCCTGGAGCATGAATTTCCTTCCAATTAGTATGAATTCTGAATCAGACAGAATCTTAATTGAAAACCTGTGGAAGTCAATGGCTTTCTTTGGGACGAATTTGGGGAAGAAGCGGCGGGAAAGAACCGCCGGGGCTGGGAACAGTCCCAGCCCCGGCGTAACCTTAAATGTATTTGACGCCCGGCTTTTCCCAGACGTATTCGGGATAAACCAGAGGCGCTTTGCCTTTGACGGGAAAATCGAACGGGAACGTCACGACATCGAGAAGCCCGACGCCGATGCGGACCACGCCCTGCCCGAAGCCCCGGATGAGACCCACCGTCCAGCCGTACGCAAGGCTGTTCTCCTGTGAATCGACCTGGATCGACCGGATGATTTCCACGGGCGAGCTGACGACATTCAGCGCGCCGCGGCCGAGCTTGTCATACCACTTGTAGCCCGTCTTTTCCACCGGCGCCTTTTCCGCTGCCCGGCTGCCTGCGGTTTCGTCGGCTGCGCTCTTGGTTTCACCAGTCGCATACGTGCCGAAAGCGCGTGACGTGCGCCTTCCCTTGCCGTCGGTGTAATTTTCCGAAGCGCTTTCATTTTCGCCGATCAGGCTGCGAAGCTGCGTGTCGGTTTCCGTCTCGGGCACGCGCAAGACTACCGGTTCGAAACCCGTTTTCGTTTTTTCTCCTTCAAGGACCACGTCCTCGCCGACCTGAAGCTGGTCCAGCGAAGAAATGCCCTGGAAGTCCACCCGGTCGGGCGCCACGCTCATCTGGTCAGGCAAATCTCCCGCGTCCTTGGGAGCCACCACCAGGGAATTGTCCTGCGAATTCACGTAAGTCACCGTGGCATGCACGGTCTCCGCAAAGGCGGGAACCGAAAGCGCGAAAAGCATCGCCACTGCCGTCGTTAGAGTTTTCATGCTCGGCCTCCTTCTATTAAGTCCGTTAACCGGGCTTATTATGGCTGAGGCCGCGCCCGAGAGCCTATCAGGGCGAGTCTGATTTTCCGATCAGGCTCCTGCTCGACGCCATGGGATTTTCATTTTGCCGCGGCGGGTTTTTAGCATAAAATCGGCGGCTCAGGAGAGTGCAATGACCGATATGGACGCCTTCATGGCGCAGGTGAAAGCCTTCAAATCCCCAGGTGTTTTCAACCCGTGGCGGGACGTGGACCGCGAAAACGATCGGGGTCCCTCGGGCCCGAAGATCCGTGCGGAGCAGCTCGAACATTACCTGGCCGCGCGCCGGGACAAAGCGCGCATCTGCCTGCTCGGCGAAGCCGTCGGCTATCAAGGCGGCCACTTCTCCGGCATTGCCATGATGTCGGAAAGAATCCTGCTGGGTCATTGCCGGGAAAAAGGACTGCGGCCCGAAGATGTGCTGCCGGATCTGGAGCCGAGGCGCACGAGCAAGCCTGCCATCATGGAGAAAGGATTCGCCGAGCCCACGGCCACCATGGTCTGGGGCCTGATGAAGGCCTCGGGGCATCCCCCGCTTGAATTCGTCACGTGGAATTCGTTTGCCTGGCATCCCTATCATCCGGCCAGGGGCCCGCTCACCAACCGCAGGCCCACACCGAAAGAATCGCAGGCCGGGCTTGGCGTGCTGCGCCTTTTTTTGAAGCTCTTTCCGCGGGCCAGGATCATTGCGCTGGGAAGGGTCGCGGAGGCATGCCTTGCCGATCTCGGCATCGCCGCGGAAGGCGTAAGGCATCCCGCGCAGGGCGGGTCCGTTAAATTTCGCAGTCAGATGGCGCGTATCCTCGAAGACGAAAAAGCGCGCGCCTGATTCCGGAGAATTATTGGCAGGCGTTCCGTTTGGCCCGGAACCGGTCCTCGGCCTGGCGGATGATCTGGATCGCATCTTCCCTGTCGTGCCATCCCTCCACGCCCGTCTTCTTCTTTTCCAGCTCTTTGTAGATCTTGAAGAAGTGCTCGATCTCCTTGAGCAGATGCGGCGGAACGTCGGAAAGCCCGTTGATGTAATTCCAAAACGGCTCATGCACGGGCACACAGAGGATTTTTTCGTCCGGCCCCTTTTCGTCCCACATCTTGAAAAGCCCGACGGGCTTGGCCTCGATCAGGCATCCGGGGAACGTCGGCTCCCAGACTAAGACCAGCGCGTCGAGCGGGTCCCCGTCCTGGGCCAGCGTATCAAAAATAAAACCGTAATCGCTCGGGTAATGCACAGCGGAAAAAAGCATACGGTCGAATTTGACCGCTTTCTTTTCCGCGTCGTATTCATACTTATTCCGGCTCCCTTTCGGGATTTCGATCATGACCGATAAGGTCACGTTTCCATTGTCTTCGACTTGCATAAGGCTCCTCAATTGATTGGATTTTTACCGCTTAGGGCCTGCCCTCAACCGCTTGTCGGGATTGAGTCGAAATCCGGCCATGCACCTGCTTTACTTGAATCAGAAGGGGGAACGCCATGAGAAACATCCAGACACGCTTCCCAGACGCCCATCAAGGGGGGAATTCCGGAACTGAAAAACGGCAGGAATGGTCCAACGAACGCGCCGCCTTCCTGAGAAAGCATTATCCGCTGCGCTACCTGCGCTTCCTCAATGAAATTCTGGCGATCGCGGAAACTACATGTGCTTGACAGCTTCCTGAATGAATGGAAGCACGGCTTCGAGCTCTTCCTTGCTCATCCGGCCGAGCTTGGCAAAGCGGTATTCGCCTTCCGCCGTCTTGCCTTCCCTGCTGATCTGCAGTTTCTTGGCGGCTTTATTATAGGAAAAGACGGCCACGACCAACCGGGTGTTGTCGTTTTCCCAGGTTTTGGAAAAAAGGCATTCATCAAGACTGGCGTTGTACGGCATGTCTCCTCCTTGTTGGGTCCGGCGCTAAAACAAATGAGAAAAGTGCTTTGCGTATTTGGCGATCCAGGCGCGCGCAGCTTCTTCTTCCGTGATCTCTTCGTTGCGTTCCTGCGACAGTTTTTCCTGGTAAGCCTTGATCAAATGGATCTGTTCCGCCAGCTTGGCGTTGAAAGCGCTCGTGGGATCGCGGAAGGCCAGGCCCGTACGGTACCGGCCCGATTCGGTGACGCGGTTGCAGTAAGCCACCTGGCCGTGGATGCGGAACACTTCCTCTTTCACCGGGATCGACACGTCCATCAGCGTTCCCTTCGAGAAAAAGCGCTCGGCCATGAAACTCAGCCCGCCTTGGGAAAGATCAATGGACGACGAATTGTCGATCGTATGCGAGCGGACTTCGTAATACTGGATCGGGACCTGAAGGGGGTGTCTGAAAAAACGCCTTTTTTCCATACGGTACGAGTTAACCTCCGAGCGGCCCACAGTATACGCCGCCCGCACGCGGAAAGCAATTTCCGGCAAAAAAAATGATCGCGGCCACTTCAAATCGATCCAAGGCTCTACAAGACCTTGCACGAAACCGCGCCCCCGGCCTTCTGCTGGAAAGCCGGGTCTTCCATGCAGGCTTTTTCCAGTTCTTTCAGCTCGTCCAGAAGGATTTCGCGGGATAAACGGTATTTGTTCTTGCCATCTTTGACCCAGATCAGCACCCCGTTGGGCACGGTGACATTGCACCATTTCATGATCCATTCCACCGGGCGTTCTTTGCGGTACTGAACCCCCAAAAACCATTTGGCCAGGCGCGCGGCCATCGGCGCCGGAAAATAGTGGCCGTCATACACAATGTCGAGCTCCGCTTCTTTGAAACGGTCGATCAGGTAAATGAGGACTGATAAGTCCGAAAAGGGCCGCTGCTGGAATTGCCCATAAGCCTTCGACTGCTCGATCGGCGGAAGGCCGGGGTCAAACGCGTGCGCGGCCGGCGCGGCAAAAAAGAGCGCTGCCTGCGCGCAGATCAGGAGTGAAATCGGGAGCACCAAACGTTTCATCGGGTGGGGATTCTACTAGAAGACGCGGAAGAAAACAATCAGACAGGTTTAGATAAAGCCGAAGGCTCGGAAGACGGCACGGACTGCGGAACCGTGACTCCGATCCTGGCGATGCAGGCCGACCAGGCGCCCATATTCACCCCCGCACTGCCCGAAAAATTCCCGCCGTCGGCATGCGCTTCCCCGGCGGAAAACTGGAGGCTCATGCCTGAGGCCGTCCGGCCTTCGGCAAGCCTTTGCAGTTCAATCCTGCCTTTCGCCGGGTGTTCGGAATAATTCACGGCGACAAGACGGCCTTCCTCGCCCAGGATCCATACCCATGCCAGGATACTTTTGGAAATGCCGCCGAAAGCGGGGTCCATCACTTCCAGGCTGGCCCATTGCCCTTGATGGAAACACGGCGTGTTCACGCAGTCCCAAAGCTCGCGGTAAAAAACCATGGTTTCAACGTCCGGCTTTTCCGCGGGTTCGCGAACCAGCTGCACGGGCAGCCGCTTTTTTTTGCCCTCGGCCTGGCCGTCGTGAAAAAAACGCAAACCGGGCAGCGTGGCGACCATGACGGCCGCGGCCATGGATTTTTTAGGTCCGAACGCCTTGACCGCGCGCTGCTCGTCGTGATTTTCGATGAAACGCATGCACTGTTCCTGGAAGGCCGGCGCCGCTTCCAGATGCGTCCGGATCCCGGCGACGTCGCCGGAAAGGAGGTGGTCGTAAAAGGGTTTGTCGTACGCGTAATCAAAACCCAGCTCGTGCAGCGGCCATTCGAGCCCCCAATACGCTTCCGCGAGAAAAAGGAAAGAAGCGTTCTCTTCCTTGATGCGCCGGATCGCCTGCGTCCAGAATTCGGATTGGACCGGGGCGGCATTGGCCGCAAAAGGCGACCAAACCCGATCGAACACGGCGTTCATGGCGAGCATGGCCATGTCGCAGCGCACGCCGTCGGCCAGCTTCGAAATGTGTCCCAGCTCCTGGATCATGACTTGGCGCAGTTCCGCGGAAAAATAATTCAGCTGCGCGGAATCCGTCCAGGGCGGGAAATAAGGATCCCGGCCATGCGCGAGGTCGATGCCGTGGCGGGTTTTGAAAAACCAGTCGGGATGCTCCCCCAACGCCTCGCTTTTAGGGCGCACGAACCATTCGGGATGCGAGAGCGTCCAGGGATGATCGAGCGCCACGTGGTTCGGCACGAAATCCACGATCAGCTTCATGCCGAGATAGTTGAGCCGTTTTTTCAGCTCGAGCAGCTCTTCATGGCGGCCGAGAGCCGGATCCAGCATGTACGAATAAACCGCATACGGCGAACCTTCGATATCTTTGTCGCTGAGGTCGGGCAGGGCTTCAGGAAAGTGGCGGCGCAGGGCCTCATGTCGGAGCGCGACCTGGGCGGCGCCCGGACTTCTCTGCCACGCGCCCATCAGCCAGATGAGGTCAAAGCCTCTCTCACGGATCTTTTCCCATTCTTCTTCGGGAACCGTGGAAAGCGTCAGGCGGCTGTTGTGCTTCCGCGACAGGCGCTCCAGAAAAATTCTTGCATTAGCCTCGAACAAATGAGGATGACGTCGCATGATGTCACTCGAATCGGTCGCGTCTTAAATAAAAGTAAGAAATGAATGCACCTATGATACCCCTTAACGCAAGCGGCCCCAAATCTTTTCACTTCAGGATCTCTCGCATCGCCGTGAGAAGGATATCGACGTCCAGCGGCTTTTCGAAAACCCGCGCCGCGCCGACTTTCATGGCCAGCTCGAGATACCCTCTGGCCTCGATGCGTCCCCCGCCCGACATCGCGAAAATTTTGGCGTCGGGGGATTCCTTGCGCATCACGCGGATGGTCTCGATGCCTTCCTGTTCCGGCATGATGATGTCGGTAATGACCAGATCGATTTCATTTTCACGGAAACATTTCAGGCCTTCGCGGCCGTTCGCGGCCACGCTCACCTTGTAGCCTTCGGATTCCAAAAGGTCGCCCAGAGCTTCGCGGATGCCGGATTCGTCGTCGATGATCAGGATATGCGCCACGGCCTCTCCTTATTTGGCGATCTTGCCATACGAATTGCCCTCGGGCTCGGGTTCCCGCGGCGCCCTGGAAATCTTCATGGTCCGGAAATTGGGATCGCCCGCGCGGAAATAGCTGATGATCAGCCGGACCGGAAACTTCGGAAATTTTCCGGCATCCATGCCGTGAATCAATTTGTCCAGCGCCCCGCGTACGGTAAATGCGCGCTTGCGGTAAGGACGGTCCGCGACAAGGGCGTCGAAGATGTCGATGATGGCCACGATCTTCGTGTACTTGCTCAGTTTCTTGATGCCTTTGGGATAGCCGCTGCCGTCGAGCGTTTCATGGTGTTCATAAGCCACGCGGCAGGCCTCGGTGCCGCCGCGCCCCAGGTAATAGCGCAGCAGTAAGAGGCTGTTCAGCGGATAGCTGTGCAGGATGCGGTACTCGTTCGAGGTCAGCCGCCCCTTTTTGTTCAGAACGCTTTTTGAAAGGCGCGTTTTTCCGATGTCATGGACCAAGCCGTAAACAAAGGCCAGGCGCGGATCATAGCCGTAGCTGCGCAGGTCGAGGGCCATCTTCGCCGAAAGCGCCGCGATCAGCACAAAATGGCGGTAAGTGTAGGGTGATGTTTTTTTCAGCCGCCGGATTTCGCGGTACAATGAAGACTGGAGGCGGCATTTTTTCGAAATTTCCAGAATCTTCCGGCGAATCGCGGGAGTCTCGAATACTTTGGCGTAAAGCGGCTCCTCGACCGCTTTTTCCACGTCGCGGGAAAATTCTTTGCTGTTGAGCGACCGCAGATCCCGGCAATGGCCTTCGCCTTCGCGGGTCACGCGGCGGATCAAAGCACCGTCCATTTCGGAACCCGCTTTGGCAATCATCCGTCCGTCGATGTCCCGTAAGTCCGCTAAAATCTTCATGCTTCCCCCTGGGTCCCCGCCCCTGGGCCGGGACCGCTTCTAATATTGTCGGAATTTCGCTCCAAAACCTGACTCCGGTGCGGTTTAGGGCTCATGAGATAAAGATACCCCGGGGGGAAAGCAAATACAAAAGCAGGCGGTCAGGAAGCTGAGACGGATTCGCCGGAGGCCTCGTAAACCGGGCTCTGGGGCCCGGCAGGCTTGTCCTTCTCGGCATGGATGGCGGCATTCTTATCGATGAAAAAGTGGCGAAGCCCCAGGGAGGGTTCTACAGGATCGGCATTGATGCCCGGCTCCGGTTCCTCGGAAATCAGCGAAAATTTGTATTTCCCATAGACACCTTTCGCATAACGATCGGGAAGACTGCCCGTTTGCACGAGCTGCTCGAGACTGGCGGGACGCTGCCCTTTCTGGCTGGCGAAAGTCGAACCTGCCTGGTAAATCTGCATGAGGTCCGTAACCGCGATCCGTTCCCAAAGGTCGGCTTTAGCCTGGCCGCGGGGTGCGTTCTGCTTTTGGGGAAATGTCCCCTCCCACCACGCCTTCAGCGCTTCCTGCCATGACGGCTTCGGAGCCTCAGGCAAAGGCGCGGCGGACTGAGCCGCAGCGGCTTCAGTTACGTCGAGCCGGACTTCTGCCCCGCCCGCTTCAGGCGCCGTGAAAACGCAATTTCTTTCCACGCGCAGGATTTTCTGTCCGTCCACGACTTGCCCCGCGCGGACAGCCTGGCCATTGATGAGAGCGAGAGAAGCTGAGGGATCGGCGTCGTCAAACATCACGCCTTCGAGGCGGAGGTCCGAAGCGGCTAGCGAGGCACTGAGAAAAAAAAGAACGGCGGCCAAAACCAGAAGGGCGCACGCCGCGCTGCGGGACAAGGGCTGCCCCGCCCTTTTAATGCGCATGCCCGCCTTCGCCATGGGCATGGCCATGCTGGATTTCTTCCGAAGTGGCATCGCGAACGTCGGTGATCTCGACGTCGAAAAAAAGATTTTTCCCCGCCAGAGGATGATTGCCGTCCAGCGTGACCTCGGTCTCGCTGACGTCCACCACGGTAAAAATCCGGGCTTCTTCCTCCTGGCCCGCGCGGAAGCGGTCGCCCACGCGCACGCCGGCCTCGCCGAATTTATCGCGGGGTTCCCGGATGATGAGTTCTTCGTCCCTTTCGCCGTAAGCATCCGCGGCCAGGACAGTAATGTTCTTGCGGCTGCCCTTTTCGAGGCTGGAGATCTGGTCTTCCAGGCCGGGGATGATTTGCCGGGATCCGGTCATGAACGCGAAAGGCTCCGCGGACCTGGACGAGTCGAGAACTTTTCCGGCTTCGTCGGTAAGCGTGTAGTGAAAGGAAATGACGCGGTAATCCATAAAACCTCCGTTGGCAAACCCAATGAAAAGTTGAGGGGGGCATTTTATACCCCGCTTCGGAAGAAAGATAGGGCAAAGAGCGTTAACTCGAGCGGGCGTCTGCGGCCAGGATGCGGCGGAAGGAATCCGGAAGCGGTGTTTCGAACGCGAGCGGTTTGCCGGTGGCCGGATGGCGGAATGCAAGCTTGAAGGCATGAAGCGCCAGGCGTCCCGCCGGGTCGGTTCGCGCGCCGTAGTCCTTGTCTCCCGCGATGGGAGTACCGAGATCCGAAAGGTGCACGCGGATCTGATGCTTGCGCCCGGTCTCGAGCCGCACGCGCAAAAGCGTGTAGCGAGGCGAACCTTCGAGCGTTTCATAATGCGTGACCGAAAGCTTGCCTTCGCGTTTGTCCGTCGTGCTGAAGACGCGCAGGATTTTATTTTCACGAAGGTAGCTTTCCACCGTGCCCGCGGGCCGGGCAGGCGCGCCTTCCACGACCGCGTAATAAAATTTTTCCACCTGGTCCCAATTTCCCTGCAGCGCCAGCTTCATGTCTTCGGTACGCGCAAAAACCAGCAGGCCGGAGGCATCGCGGTCCAGGCGGTGCACGATGAACGCCTGTTTGCCGGTCACCCGGCGCGCGCTGCCCCGCTTTCCGGCGGCGCGGGCATTTTGATTTTCCGCGCGCTGGCGCAGATAATCCTGAACCGCGGCCATGGCCGTCCGGTTCTGGATCTTGTCTGTGGCCACGGTCAAAAGGCGCGGCGGCTTTTCCACGACTACGAGAAAGTCGTCTTCGTAAATCATGCGGAGGCCCCACAGCGGTTCGACGTGAGACGACCTTTCCTGGCGCGTGAGTAGCGATACCTTATCGCCGCTTTTCAGCCGCTGGCGGTATTGCGTGGTCATGCGGCCGTTCACGGACACGCTGCCGAATTTCAACCATTGCTTGACGCGGGTTTTGTTCGCGCCTTCCACGGAGCCTAGCAGAAAATCCGCCAGCTCCATGTCTTCCCGCACGGTCATGATTTTCATGGCGTCTTGGCCTCCGGTGCCGCGGCTTTCAGGCGTTCCACTTCTTTCAGCCCCGCGGCCGCGCCCGCATGAGCGGGATCGATCCGGAGCGCCTGGGAGAAATAAAGCCCGGCAGCGCGCAGGTCGCCCGCGCGCGCAAAGGCAAGGCCGAGATTGTAATGGTATTGCGCATTCATGGGGTCCAGGCGGATCGCCTGTGAAAACGCGCGCTGCGATTCCCGGAAGCGTCCGAGCGAAGAAAGCGCGATGCCGAGATTCGAATAGAGTACGGGATTCGTCCTGTCCAGCTGGAGGCCCTTGTTCAGAACAGCCGCGGCCTGTCCGAATTGTTTGAGGCCGATGAGTGCCGCGCCCCAATCACGGTAGGCTTCCGGCGCCGCGGGCATCAAGGCCGCGGCACGCTGGAGATAAGGCAAAGCCTCCGCGGATTTTCCCTGGGACTGCAGCGCGCTTCCCAGCCCCAGCGATGCGGGACCCACATCGGGATTGATTTCGAGCGCCCTGCGGTAATGCGCGGCGGCCGCGTCCTTGTCGCCGGCCAGCAGGAAATAAAATCCAAGATTCGTCTGCAGGTCGGCATCGGCCGGATCGCGCCTCAGGATTTCATCGAAATACGGCTTGGCTTCATCCATGCGCCCTTCTTTGGCCAGCAGGCTTCCTGTGCGCGCGTAAGCCGTCGTGTTCCGCGGATTGAGCGCGATCGCCTTCGACAAATGTTCGAGCCCTTCCTCGGTGCGGCCTTCGCCTGCCAGCCAGGCGCCCAGCAGCATCTGGCCATGATCATTCTCAGGATCACGCGCGAGCGCCTGGCGAAAAAGGCTTTCGGTGTCCTTCCATGTCCGGATCTGCGCGGACGACAGGGTCCCGTAAAAAAAGCATGCCGCGCATCCGGCCGCGCAGGCCAGGGCCGAAAGAACCCGCGATTTCTCCGCCCAAGCTGCCACGGTCCAGATCACCATAATCCCCAGGCCGAGCAGCGGTACGTACATGAAACGGTCGGAGAAGGCCATAAAACCCGAGACGGGCAGAAGGAAAATCAAATACCAGAGCCAGCCGGCCGCGGCATGACCGGCTTTCCGCGCGGCGAACGCGGCAAGCGAGACTCCGGCCAAAAAAAAGGCGGCCGAAGCAAGCGAAGACGCCGAAGGATAGTCATACCATGACGGCGCAATCCCCAGGCGCAGCGGCACGAAAAAAAGCCGCACGCCTTCGAAATAAGCCACGAGCACGTTCGCGGCTTGAACGCCCCACGGCAAATGTCCGAGGGCTTCGGGGCGGCGAATCGCGTCAAGTAAAGCCAGCCCGGCCGGCGGCAGCAGCATGAGAAGCCGAGCAGCCAGAACTTCCCTGCGTGGGCCCAGGCTCTCCTGCGTGCGCAGCGGCCAAAAGTCCAGCACGTAAAGCGCAAACGGCAGCGGCGCGAAGACCGGTTTCGCGGCCAGCGAGGCAAGATAAAAAACATAAAACCACCCGCCATGGCCGGGAAGATTTTTTTTTCGACGGCGCGCGTAAGCCAGCAAGGCCAGGAAGCCGAAAAAAGACGCGGCCAGATCTTTCCGCGCTGTCACCCAGGCCGCGGCCTCGACCTGGTATGGATGCACGGCGAACAAAAGCGCGAGGAAAAAAGAGCGTCCCGGCTTCCCCGTCATCAGGGAAAATAAAAGAAAGACCAGGACCGCGTTGGACGCGTGATAAATCACGTTCATGACGTGATGCATCGCAGGCCGCATGCCGAACAGCGCGGCGTCGAAGATGCGGGACACAAGCGTGACCGGCTGGTAATAATCCGCGTAAAACGAATCGTTATAAGAATCCGCGGTCAAAGCCCATGAGAAAGTCCGCAGGGAAAGAGGCTCGGCCAGATAGGGATTGTCCACGATGTAGCGGGTATCGTCGTAGCCGACGAATTGGAGCGTTGGCGCTTCACGGTAAACCGCCGCGGCCGCCAGGACCAGCAACGCGGCAAGGACGGCCTTCAAATATTTAGGACGCGCAGAAACAACAGCCGGCCCCTGGGAGGCCGCGGGGCTCATGCGGACGGAGCGGGCGCGGGGGTTTCGGCCGGAGGCGTTACCGCGGCTTCAGCCGGAGCCGCCGCCGCAGCGTCGGCAGGAGGCGCAGCAACAGCTTCACCGCTGGACTCCGCGATGTCTTCCGCGCCCACAGGAGCGACCTTGGAGTATCCGGTGTAGCGCCAATGCCACGGCTCGTACGTGATGCCCGGCTTGTCGCGCGGATACGAAAGCTCGAAATCGTATTCACCGGCGTGCTTCTGCAGCCAGGCGTACTCGGGCAATTCCTCGAAGTCTTCGACGCGGTCTTCGCCGTTCACGCCGTAGGGATTGATGAAATCAATCGCCTGCAGCTGCGGCGCGCCGTGCTCGCTGTAGCCCGGCAGAGCGACCCAGTGGCCGGTCTCGACGAGCGAATAGTTGTGCTTGGGCATGTAAAAAAGATACGTGTATAACTGGTAAGCCGGCGAACGGTACCCGGATTCCACGAGAAGATGGCGACCCAGGTCCTGGTTCATGGCCGCCATCATTTTATCGTAGGCCTGGAAAACCTCCACGGGCAGGTACTGAGGCGCGAGCGTTTCCTTATTGCCGTTCTTGGTGACCTGCTGGCCTTCGATCTGGCGCATGCGGAAGCCTTCCCGCGATTCTCCCAGGTACTCGCCCTGGAAATTAAAACTTTCCTTGGGATTGATTTTCCGCACGCGGTCGAGAAAACCGCTCTCTTCCGGGCTCAGCCCTTTGTAGAGATCTTCGAAGGTGACCAGCGGCGCGGTGCCGTCGGCTTTTTTGGCCGGCATCCACGTTTCCCATTGCGCCAGCACCTTGTCCAGCGTCGCCTTTTCGGAATCGGACAGCACGTTCCACACGTCTTCGGCGCGCGCCGCGGGCACGATGAGAAGCTGCAACACGACAAACCCTATGAGCCACCGCATCAAGAACCTCCTTTGGCAAGCGCCGGAGCGCGCCATGATTGGATGGATTTCAAAATCTCTTCCGTGGGCGGATTGCCCCGTTTACCATACCGGACAAGCCCCTGCTTGTCGATAACGTAGACCGTACGATTGGCAAGCAGCCCGCCGAAGCCAAGCGAACGGTAATCCCGGCAGGTCTTCTTCGCCGGATCGCTGAGCAGGGGAAATTTCAAATGGGAATTATCGCAAAACGAGGCGTGGTTTTTCTGAGATTCCGGATTGATGGCCAGCACTTCGGTGTCCAGATCGTGGAACGAGGCGAGCTTCGCATTGAGCGACGCAAGCTGACGGGAGCAGGTAAACGACTTGTCTTTCGGATAAAAAACGATCACGACGTTTTTCTTGCCCAGGAAATCCGCAAGGCACACGACCCGGCCGCTGGCGTCTTTCAGGGAAAAATGCGGCGCCTTGGCAAAAAGCGGAAGCGGACCTTTTTCGTCCGGACGCTTGTAGGTCAGGGCCATGAGGGCAAAGATTCCGCCGAAAGCGGAAAAGGTCAGAAAGAAAGCAAAGTCGTGCGTCATGAAGCGTATTGTATTTTGTTATCTTCCCGGCGTCAAACCGTTGGTGGACTTCAGGAGATTATGGCTTTAGACTTTAAGTGACGGCTATTCGGGAGAGAATCTTCATGAAGCTTCGATATTTTTTTTCGGTCCTGTTTCTGAGCCTTTCCTGCGCCTCGGTGCCGCGCCTGGTGCCCCAGCCTCAGGCTGCCGGCGGCTTTGAGCGCACGCCTGTCATCTTGATCCCGGGCACGACGCGCAGCATGCTTTTCAATCCCGAGCGCCAGGACATCGTGTGGGGCGTCCTCGCCAATTTCACGGGTCCGGCCCGCACGGACGAGCTGTCGCTTCCCATCGACTCCACGGACCTGCGCGAAAACCGGGACAGCCTGATTCCCGCCGGGCTTCTGGACCACATCACCATCATTCCCGGCCTCGTGGAAATGCAGCTGTACACGCGGTTCCTCAAGACGATGAAGAACCACGGCTACGTGATCGGCGACATCAACCATCCGCGTCCCGGCGACAATTTTTTCATTTTCTATTACGATTGGCGCCGCCCTTTTGATGAGAATGCCCTTCGCCTGGCCGAAACCGTGAACAGGCTCAAACAAATGCCGGGGCGCGAAAACGCAAAGTTCGACGTCATCGCGCATTCGTCCGCCGTGTTCCTCGCTCGTTATTACGCCCTGTACGGAGGCCGCGACCTCCGCAGTGAAAAAAATCCCGCGCCCGATTATGAAGGCGCTAAAAATATCCGTAAACTCATCCTGATCAATCCCGCGCACGAGGGCCTGCTCTACGTCTTCCGCATCTTGAACGAAGGCTTCACTCCGGCCAAGGGGCCGCTTTTCCGCAGGTTCACGCCCCAAGAACTTTTCACTATGCCCGCGTTTTTCGGACTGCTCCCGCGTTATGACACCCAGCCGTTCGTGGATGCTTCCGGCAACGTCGCGGACCTCGACCTCTACGATGCCGGGAACTGGGTGCGTTACGGATGGTCGGTCTTCAGCCCGGCGCAGCAGGCGCTTCTCGAAAGCCAGATGAAGCGCCGCTTCCCGCTTACGTGGCAAGAGGAAATGAAATCCGAGAACGAGAAGCGGAAACGCTATCTTGAGGCGGCGCTGGCGTGGGCCAAATTCATCCAAAGCGCGGTCAGCGAGAAACTGCACCCGCTGCCGGCTGAAGTGAAGACTTATGTTTTTGCGACCGAGTGGGGACCGACGCCGGAGCGCGTCTGCATCATGAAAGAGGATAAGAAACTGGACTTCGGGGACGGCAAGAGCTGCAACGCGCAGCTTTTTTCTTCAGGCGACAACATGGTGACCAGCTCGAGCCTGCGCGGGCATTACACGGAAAATCCGCCGCAGTACATTTTCCTGAAGGAACAGCACCGCAAGATCGCCAACAACAAGAAGATCCACCGGCACATCATCCGCATTCTCTGGGATTCGAAAGAGGACGGAAAAAGCTAACCCTGCCCGATTTTTTTCTTCAGCTTCTCGAGCTGGGCCTGCAGCTTGTACCAGGCGTCTTCTTCCTCTTCCAGCTTCGCGGTCACGCGCTTGATGTTCTCGTTCCGCTCGCGCGAGAAATTGAAGGGATTTTCCTTCATGTCCTTCAAAAGCCGGTCGCGTTCCTGGGTGAGATTCTGCACGCGCGTCTCGGCCTTCTTGATCTTTTGCGTCAGCTTGGTCATGTCGGACTTGAGCTGCTTGAAATCCTCGTAAGAGCCGGCTTTTTCTCCCGCGCCGCCCTCGCGTTCCGGCTTTGCGGCCTGGGCCGGCGCTCCGCCGTCTTCTTCCGCGGCCCCGCCCATCTCTTCCCGCGCGCGCGCCTCAAGCGAATACACGTAGTCTTCGTAGGTGCCGGGATAGGCCGTGATGCGGCCGTCTTTCACGTCCACGATCTTGGTCGCGATCAGGTTCACGAACGTGCGGTCGTGACTGATAAAAAAAACCGTGCCGTTAAATTCCCGCAGCGCGTCGGCCAGCGCTTCAACGGTTTCGAAGTCCAAGTGGTTGGTGGGCTCGTCGAGCATCAGCACGTGGCTGCGAGACAAAAGAAGCCCGGCCAGCACGCAGCGCGCCCTCTCGCCGCCGCTCAGGACCGAAATCCTTTTCTTCACTTCGTCGCCGCGGAACAGAAAGCTTCCGGCCAGGTTCAGGACGTCCTGCGTGGTCACGCCCTGGGACGCTTCCCTTTGAAGGTGCGTGAACACGTCGTCCTGCGGGTGAAGCGAGGTAAAGACATGCTGCGCGTAATACGCGACGCGAAGGCCCGTGCCCCAACGGAAGGAACCCGCCAGCGGCTGAAGGTCGGAGGCCAGCGTGCGCAAGAAAGTGGTCTTCCCCTGCCCGTTGTCGCCTAGAATCGCGATGCGGTCCCCGCGTTCGAACTCCATCTCGATGCCGCGGGCGACGGTCCGGTCCGGATAACCGACGGAAAGCCCGCTGCACTGGAGCGCGATGCCCGCTTTGTTTTCCACGCTCGGGATCCGGATCTTGGCCGCGGCCAGGGTGTGCGCGATTTCAATCGTTTTGAGTTTGGAGATCTGCTTCATCTTGGATTTGGCGCGGGTCGCCGTGGACGCCTTGGCTTTGAACCGGTCCACGAATTCCTGGAGCTGCTCGCGCTTTTTTTCCACGGTGCGGTTGTAGGCAATCTGCTGGGCGCGGTTTTCCTCTTTGAATTCGAAATAGTCCTCGATGTTGCCCGGGTAAAGCGACAGCCTTCCGTTTTCGATTTCCAGCGTGTGGTCGCAGGTGCGCTTCAGGAATTCGCGGTCGTGCGACACGATGAGGTAGCCGCCGTTGAAGTCCTGGAGGAAATTTTCGAGGATGATGAGCGTGCTGAGGTCCAGGTAGTTCGTCGGTTCGTCGAGGATCAGGAAGTTCGGGTCGCGCAGCAGCATGGCCGCCAGCTTCACGCGCGTCCGATACCCGCCGGGGAGCGTTCCGATCGCCGCGTGCTGTTTTTCGTATGGCAGCTGGAATTTGCCCGCCATCTCCCCGCATTCCCATTCCTCTTTGCCTGTGTAGCGCACGAGGAAGTCGAGCACGGTCTCGTCGGTCTTATACGGGTCGTGCTGCTCGAGGTAGCTGAGTTTCAACTCCGAATTCTTGATCACGCTGCCCGAGTCCATGGTCTCATGGCCCGTGATGATGCGGCAAAGCGTGGACTTGCCCGCGCCGTTTCGCCCGATGACACCGATCTTCTGGTCGTGGGCAAAGGAGGCGCTGGCGTCCTCCAGGAGCACCGCATGTCCGTAGGTTTTCCGTATGCCTTTCAATTGCAGTAAAACGCTCATGAAGCCTTCTTCCTTTCGTTTATGATTATTAAAAAGATACCACGATCAGCGCGCGAGCAAGTCCGGATTTTCGAAACGGTTGCCGAGCACTTCGAATTCCAGGCCCTCCCCATCCTCGAGGCCCAGCGAGGCCAAGAGGCTTACCAGCGGGTGCAGGCCGCGGGAACGGAACATGTCCGGCACCGCGCCGACTTCCCCGTTCCAGGATTTTCCGCCCGAGCGCACGAGCACGATGTCGCCTTCGTAAATTTCGCGGCCCCGGACGTCGAGCAGGCCGGTGCTTTCCAGCAGCTCGCAGTCCTGATAACCGGCGCGCTTCAACGGCCGCCCCGCGCCTCCGGGCCCGTCTTCTTCGCAAAGCAGGACATGGGAAAGCTTCTGGTAGCCGCGGAAATACATGCGCTTCTCCGGATGGTACCAGACGCGGAATTTGATTTCACGCATAACGATGGGGAAAAGAAAGGGCCCGGCTAAAGGACCGGCATGCGGCGCGGGTCTTCCAGGATATTGCGGATTTCAAAATGCCGTGCCCCGAAATGAGAAGCGATCTCGATGCAATCGGCGCAGTCCTCGTATTTTTCCTGGAGAAGAGCTTCGCGCAGGTAAAGGAGGGCCGTCAATTTCACGGGGTGTTTCTTCAAACCACGGGCGGTCAGCAGGTCGGTGCTTACCAACAACTTAGTCGCCATAGCTCACCCTTTCATTTTGATTACATCTTATTGTCGGCCGCCCCTCCGGAAATCCTTAAGCCTGATTCTTTCGCCTCTTCCCTCCTTTTCCAATTCGGTTTGATCATGACTTCCTGGCCCAGCTTGTCCACTTCCTCACGCGAGCCGTCCGGCTGATAGACCGCGATCTTGATCCGGGGGTCGCGCAGGAAAGCCCGGAACACCTGCACGTCCGGCGCGATCTTGACGGATTTGACATTTTCCGCGAAATCCAGCCCCTGTCCGCCCGGCAGCCGCTCCCAAGTATAATCCCCGGACTCGAACGTCACCTTGATCCGCACCGGCACTTCCCCCTCGTTTTTGATGCCGCCCGAATCCCCGTAGTCTTCCGCGACGACAATTCCGGGAACCATTAAAAGAAAAAACAACATCAAAGCCAAGGATTTCATTTCGTCTTCTCCCCCGGCGGCACGGGCTTGCGCAAGCCCTGAATGATCAAGAGCACGCCAAGTGTAAAAAAAGGCAGGAACCCGATCAGGCCCAGGGTCATGTCTTTCTGCGACCCGGCCCAGAAGGCCGTGAGAATCAGCAGGCCGCCGTAAAACAAAAATGAAAGTTTATGACGCATGCGCGCCTTTCGCCTGAATGGTTTTCAGGATTTCGCCGTAGCCTTCCCGGAAGCTCGGATAACGGAACTCGAAACCCAGCGCAGTAAGCCCCGCCGCCCGGCAGCGGCGCGCTGATGCGTCCGCCGGCTCCTGCGAGGGAAAGGCCGCCGGATTTTCCAGCCAGCGAAGCAATGAAGAGCGCAGCACCGGCTCCTTGTCCACGCCGAGGTAAACTTCTCCGGGCCTGGCCCTTTCTAAAAGGAAAAGTGACGCGGCCGCGGCATCGTCGCGGTGAATCAAATTGAGATAACGGTCCGGCTCTCCCGCAGCTTCGGCGCGCCGGGATTCGAGGCGGTTGCGCCCGGGGCCGTAAAGACCCGAGAGCCGAAAAATCACGCCCATGCCCGAATCCAGAACCTGCTTTTCCGCGTCCAGGAGGACGCGTCCTTTCTCATGGCCGGGCTCGGGCACGACGGTTTCATCCAGCCATCCCTGCTGCGACGGCCCGTACACCGATGTGCTGGACGTATAAAGAACGAGCGGCGGCCGCTTCCGGTCCAGCTTCCGAAGAAGATTCCCGATGCCGCGCACGTACATCTCACGGTAATCGAAAACTTCCCCGCGGTCGGGCGCCGCCGAGATCAGCACGCCGTCCAAACCTTCGAAAAACGGGAGGCTGGATTCCTGGGTCAAGTCGGCCACGCGAGGTTCGATTCCGGATCCGCGCAGCGCGTCCGCTTTGCGCGGATCCCGCGTGAGCGCGTGGACGCTGAAGCCGGCGGATAAAAATTGCCGGGCCGCGGCCATGCCCAGATAGCCTGCCCCTGCGATCAGAATTTTTTTGGTCATCGAATGTCCCGGGGGATAAAAAAAGAAAGCAGGCCCGTGCTTGGGACTGCTTTCTTTGAGATCGTCGTCTTTCCCGTCGCAAAACGGACGGGCGCGGAGATTAGAACTTGTAGCTCTGCTGGACGTTCTTGATCTGCTGAATCTGCTGCACCGTCTTCGCGGCATCCGCGGCCTGCTGGCCGTCGCGGCCGGCTTTCGTGGAGCGCTGGATTTCTTCGACGTAAGCCTTCAGCTCTTCGAGCTCTTTCTTCGTTTCTTCATCTTCGGGCTGATCCGCTTCCGAAGCCGCGGGCTGCTCGCTGCCCACGTCGATGTAACCGCCCGCGTCATCCGTCGGCGGCACGTATTGCCCGACCTGCTTCGGTTTCGGCTGGTCGGAAGATTCATCCGCGGCGCGCACGGGGGCTGAGAAAATAAGGCCCATCGCCAGGACGACCAGGGTGATTTTCGATACGTTCATGTGCTGCCTCTCTAGGTTCGCTTAGGTTGGATGGAATCAAAAGAACGACAAAGGTATAATTCGGCAAATTTGCCGGAAGTTTGAATTCTTTTGTACTGGCATTAGTGTACCCTTTCCTTTGGGCTGTTTAAAGTCCGCCTCCAAGTTTTTTTCCAGGCTTTTTTAAGCCTCCGGACGGAAGCCCGTAAGCCCCTATAAAAGCTAAACTTACAAAAGGAAAAGTCGTTAATTAGTTTGGTGTGTTAGGCTTTCATAAAACCGCGAGCAGCCATGGCGACCCAATCAAACCGCAATTGCATCCTGATCGTCGATGACGAGCCCCAGATCCGAGACGTCATGGGCATGATGCTTTCCGAAGAAGGCTACCGCATCCTGACGGCCTGCGACGGCCAGGAAGCCCTCGAAGTCCTCAAAGACAAAAAGCCGGACCTCATCCTGCTCGACATGAACATGCCCCGGATGGGCGGCATCGTGTTCTATCATAACATCGCAAACAGCTATGACGGCACGCCGAAATATCCCCTGCTTGTCCTGACGGCGCGCGCGCACCTGGAAGATTTGTTCAAAGATTTCAAAGTGGACGGCTTCATGTCCAAGCCGTTCAAATTCGAAGACCTGATGGAGCAAATCGAAAAGATTCTCGCGCGGCGTTACGGAGCGGACGGCAAGCTGCTGCCTTTTGCCGCGGGGCCGCAGCAAAAAAAAATCACGCCCAAAGCGCTGGTGCTGGACGATCAGTGGGAAAAATTCAATGCCATCGTGACCCGTTTCATGCATTCGGGTTACGAAGTCCTGGCGGGAAAAACCGAGAGGCTCACGCTTCAGATTGCCAGCCTGGACCAGCCGCAGGCGATTTTCGTACGGCTCAAATCGCTTTCACTCGACAGCCCGGAGATTGTCCTGGCCCAGGCCATCCGCAACCTTGAAAAAGCCAAGAGCATCCCGATCCTGTTTTACCTGCAGTCGGACCTGAAAGTCTTTCCTTCCGCGCGCGAGGAAATCACCGCGAAAATCCCGCATTCCGAATTTCTCGACAGCCCCGAGCCGGATGTCCTTCTGCGGGCCTTCGAAAAAAACCTCACGCCGTGACCGCCTCGCTCTTCAGGTAGAGGAACGCCTCGTCCAGGGTGGACGCCACGTAAAAGAGATCCCGGTACTTCGGCTTGGCAAATCCCTCCGCGATCATTTTCTCCACGAAATCCAGAAAAGGCCGGAAGTAATCCCGGAAATTGAAAAGGACAAGCGGCTTTTGATGCGCGCCGAGCTGCTTGTGCGCGAGTGTTTCCGCGAGCTCGTCCAGCGTGCCGATGCCGCCGGGGAAACAAATAATGGCGTCCGCCCAGAGCTCCATCTTCGCTTTGCGCGTCCTCAGGTCTTCAGACACGTAGACTTCCTCGCAGTCCGTGAAACACAATTTTTTGTCGTGCAGCATCTGCGGAATGGCGGCATAGACTTTTCCCCCGCCCTCACGCGCGGCGCGTGCCACGCGGCCCATGAGTCCCATGTCGGTCCCCCCGAAGACAAGCGCGGCGCCTTCAACGGCAATGCGCAGGCCTAGCTCGGACGCGGCGTCATGATAGACCTGCGGCACCTGGCTGCTGGACGCGCAGAAAACGAGAAGTTTCTTTCCTTCGAGTTCCATAAACCCTCCGTGACGGAGCGGATTTTATCACGGAGGCGCGAAATCAGGTAGGCTTCGCTTACGGCTGGCGCACAAATTTGTTCGAGATCAGCTTGGTCAGCCTTTTGTGGACGTCGTGGCTGGAGGTGTACGGCACGAAATCCGAGAAGCGCGCGATTTCCGCTTCGGTAAAAACTTTTTTCGCGTCCCCTTCCATGTCCGCGGGGCATACGAGCACGAAGGGCACGTCCTTCAAAGCGTCGCGCCCCTGGATATCCTGGTAAAATTTCGTGGCGTTCAGAATGCCTTTGATCTTGTGGAACTGGCAGACGATCACGTCGGGATGCACCTGGATGGCTTCTTCCAGCCCCTTGTCCTCGCGATGCGCGCTGTAGACGCGGTAGCCGAGAGCGGCCAGGTCTTTGGACACGCTCGCATGGATGACGTCGTCGTAGCCCACCCAAAGCGCCTTCTTTTCCTTCGTCTCCACGAACTTGATCCCGCCCTGATCGTCGGGCACCACGGTTTCCGGCCCGAGCAGCGCGAACTCAACTTTCGAAACCAGCTCGTTGGGATGGAACGGCTTGCTCAGGAAAAACGCCACTTCCCAGCTCTTGAAATATTCTTTCATGGTCTTGCGCGAGGAAACCACGATGATGGGCACGATCCGCAGGGCTGAATCCGACTTGCGCACGGCCTGGACAAAATCATAGCCGGTCATCGCGGGCATCAGGACATCCACGATAATAAGGTCCGGATGCTCGGTCTGCGCGCGCTTCAGCCCGTGCACGCCGTCGGTCTCCACGGAAACGCCATAGCCTTTTTGCGAGAGAATTTCCTCGATCAGCATCGAGAACGTGCGGTCGTCGTCGATGACGAGGATCTGTTTTTTCATCTCAAGCTCCAAATTCCCGTTTGAGGTAGGCCGCGAGGCTTTCGAATTCGGTTTTCAAAATTTTCAGATCCGCCCCGACCTTCTGAATCTGGCGCGCCTCGGCCGCGTCCTCGATCTTCAGCGCCGCCTTGCTGAGCCGCACCGCTCCGATGTTGGCGGCCGCGCCTTTGATGCCGTGGGCCTCGCGTTCCACGACATCAGCCTGGCCTCGCTGCAGCGCGGCCTCGAGCCGCGTCAGCTGCTCCGGCGTCTGCTCCATGAAAACGCGCAGGATCTTCTGGTAAAGCTCCTCGTCTCCGCCCACGTGCGCCATGCCTTCTTCTTTATCCAGCAGCTCGGCGCTGCCGTTGGACGGCGCCGGTTTTTCCACTTCAGCCTGCGCTGCGGCGGCACTCCTTCCGGGCAGAATGGATTTTTCGATGGCCTCGAACAGTTTGTCCGGACGCACGGGTTTGGACACGTAGTCGTCCATGCCCGCGGCAAGGCATTTTTCGCGGTCGCCTTTCATGGCATTCGCCGTCATGGCGATGATCGGCAGATGACGGCCGGTCGAGAGCTCCTGTTTGCGCACGGCTTTGGTGACTTCGTAACCGTCCATTTCCGGCAGTTGGATGTCCATCAGCACGAGGTCGAAACGTTCCTGATTAATCATCTCGAGCGCCTTGCGCCCGTCTTCGGCGATCTTGGGCCGGTGCCCCCTGCGCTCGAGCAGACGCTGCGCCACGAGCTGATTGACCTTGTTGTCTTCGGCGATAAGGATGTGAAGCGAGCCGCTTTTCTTTTCCACGCGCGGCGCTTCAGGCGCGCGGCTGTGCCTCGGCGTGGCCAGCGCCGTCAGCATCGTGTCGAGCAGGCGCGACTGGTGAAGCGGCTTTTTGATCGGCGTGCCAAGGCCCATCTCGCGGCAGCGCGCGACTTCCTCGGGATTGCCGATCGAGACCATCATGATGATGTGCATGTTTTCCGCGCCCGGCCTGCGGCGGAGACGCTCGGCGAGCTGGAACCCGTCCATCTCGGGCATGTCGACGTCGATCAGCGCGAACGCGAACGAACGGCCGGCCTTTTTCATGTCGTCGACGAGGGCAAGCGCCTGCGGCGCGTTGGCCGCGAGCGACGGCCTCATGGACCAGCTCGCGCACATTTCCTGCACGATGTGGCGCTGCGTGGCATTGTCGTCGACGATGAGGACCGGCAGGTGGTGGATGTTGACCTGATGCACGGGATTGATGGCCGGCACTTCGGATTTGTCGATCATGAGCTGGGCCGTGAAGTGGAACGCGCTGCCCGGCCCGCCCGTATCGGAATAAATCGCAGTGCACGGGCTTTCCACCCAGACCTTGCCTTTCATCATGTCGATCAGCCGCGCGGAAATGGAAAGCCCCAGGCCCGTGCCGCCGTAGCGCCGGGTCGTGGATGAATCGCCCTGCTCGAACGAAGTAAAAATGCGCGCTTGCTGATGTGGCGGAATGCCGATGCCCGTGTCCATGACCGCGAAGTGCAGCCGGATACGGTCGTCATCCTGGTTCTCCACCGCAACTTTGACCACGACTTCCCCGTGCTCGGTGAACTTGATGCCGTTTCCGACAAGGTTCACGATCACCTGGCGCAGCCGTACGGGATCGCCGATCAGGAGGTCCGGCACGTCCGCGGGAATGTGACATGCAAGCTCCAGGCCTTTGGATTGGGCGCGGAGCGCGAGCGCCGTGATCGTGTCGCCGAGCGTGTCGCGCAGGCTGAACGGGATGGATTCCAGCGTCATCTTGCCCGCTTCGATTTTCGAAAAATCCAGGATGTCGTTGATGATCGTGAGCAGCGACTCCGCGGAACTTTTCGCGGCCGAAACATATTCCGACTGCTCCGGCGTGATATCCATGCCCGACAGAAGCTCGATCATGCCGAGGATGCCGTTCATGGGCGTGCGGATCTCGTGGCTCATGCTGGCGAGAAAATCGCTTTTGGCGCGCGTCGCGCTTTCGGCCGCTTCCTTGGCGCGCCTTTCCATTTCCGCGCGCTTGCGCTCGGTGATGTCGCGGATGACACCGATGGAACCCGTGACCGCGCCGTCAGGGTCTTTCAGCACGCTGATCGAGACTTCCACGTCGATGGGCTGTCCGTTTTTCTTCAGCATCTGCGTCTCGAGATGATGCTGCGTTCCTTTTTTACGCAGGTCGTAGGAGCGGATGCGCCGCCACTCCTCCTCGGGATAAAGCGCGCAAACCGGCTTGCGATAGAGATCCCCCTCACTCATGCCCAGCAAAAGCTCCGTGGGCTTATTCCACGAAATGATGCGTTCTTTTTCGTCCGCGACCGTGATGGCCACCGCGGAATTTTCGAAAACGGACCGGAACCTTTCCTCCGACTGCCGGAGCTGGCGCTCCGCGGCCTTGCGCTCGGAAATGTCGCGGATGACACCGATGGAGCCCGTGATGCGCCCGGTCGAATCTTTAAGCACGCTGATCGATACGTCGATGTCGATGGTTTCGCCGGACTTGGTCAGCATTTTGGTTTCCAGGTGATGCTGAATGCCTTTGGTGCGGATGTCATAAGAGCGGATGCGCCGCCATTCGTCGGGCGGATAAAGATCGCAGATCTTGCGGAGATAGAGCTCGCCCTTGCCCATGCCGAGCAGTTTTTCGGTGAACGCGTTCCAGGAGATCAGCTGTTCGTTTTCGTTGGCGACCGTGATGGCCACGGCGGAATTTTCGAAGACCGTGCGGAATTTCTGTTCCGATTCCTGCAGCGCCAGCTCCGCTTTCTTGCGCTCGGAAATGTCGCGGATGACACCGATGGCGCCCGTGATTTGCCCGTCCATATCTTTGAGCACGCTGATGGAGACGTCGACCTCCACGCAATCGCCGTTCTTTTTGATCATGCGCGTCTCGAGATGTTCGCGCATGCCCTTGGTGCGGATGTCGTAGGAACGGATTTTCTTCCACTCGGCCGGCGGGTACAGGTCGCAGACCGGCTTCTGGTAAAGGTCCTCGTGCCCCATGCCCAGCAGGTTTTCCGTGAATTTGTTCCAGGAGATGATGCGCTCTTTTTCGTCCACCACCGTGATGGCCGCCGCGGAATTCTCGAACACCGTCCGGAAAATTTCTTCGGACTTACGCAGCGATTCTTCGGCCTTCTTGCGCTCGGTGACGTCGCGGATAACGGCGATGGAACCCATGATCCGGCCCTTGCCGTCCTTGATCACGCTGATGGACATGTCCACATCCACGACCTTCTTGCGGCGGGTCAGCATCCGGGTCTCGAGGTGGTGCTGGATTCCTTTTTCGCGGATCTTGCAGGCGCGGATCTTCCGCCACTCGTCGGCCGGATAAAGCTCCCGGATGGGCTTCATGTACAGCTGCTTGCGGCTCATGCCCAGCAGCTTTTCCGCGTACTCGTTCCACGATGTGACACGCTCGCGCGCGTCCGCCACGGTGATGGCCACCGCGGAATTCTCGAACACGCTCCGGAATTTTTCTTCGGATTCTTTCAGCGCGTCTTCGTGCTTCTTGCTTTCGGTGATCAGACGCTGATGCTGTTTCAGACGGCGCTGCAGGGAGGCAATTTTACGGCGGAGCTCTTTTTTGTTATCCGGGCTTGGCTTCATTTCCGTTCCGGTCTAAAGAGACAGGTTGAAGACGCCTTCATTATTAATAGAGATACGGTCCATGCACCAACAAGTTTAGCAGACAATGGGAAAAGGCAAGGGCAGCGGCAGGATTCCCCGCCCGCAGGGATGCCGTTTTTTCAGCGGTTTAGGAAGATGTCCGGCCTTGCGGGACAAGGCGGGAAAGGCAGGCTTAGGCCATCTGGGCCACGAGTTCGGAAGCCTGAAACTTGTAGGCCATTTCCAGAACGAGCGGCGTGACTTCGAGGGACCGGCCGTGATAACGCACGAGCCCGCCCAGGAGCGGCGGGATCTGCTTCAACAGCTCTGCCGTAATTTTACTAAGAGGATCGCGTGCCAAATGCGCCGACAGGAGGAAGGCGACGGGCAGCAGGGCTTCGGCATCCACGTCCGAACGGACAAAGCGCAGGTCTTCGCCGGGCGCAAGCGCGGAATCCGCAAGCCCGAAGACAAGAGCGTTGCCATGGACGCGCAGGAATTCGTCGAGAAGAAACGCCGCATCGGGTGAAGACAAATTGAGGATTTTGACCAGCCCCGTGCGCTCGAGCTCCCGGAAATAATCGCGGGCCCCCTCGCCTGCGATTTCATCCGCGGAAGCCATGACGCGGAACTCCGCCCTGATGCGTCCCGGGAATTCCCCCTGAAGCGCCTTGATCATTTTTAAATAATCGGCAAAGGACGAGCGCCCTTCCACGGAAGCGGGCAAGCGCTGCGCGAACGCGAACGCAAGCTTCTGCCGTGGATCCGCGCGCAAGACTTCACGGTAGCGCGTTCCAAGCAGCGCGGCCGACGTTCGGGAGAACACGCGCAGGTCTTCTCCCCATGCCGGATGCTGTTCCCGCAACCGCCGGCCGGCGGCGATAAGGCGAAGGCTGTTTTCATTCCGCCGAGCCGAGACGTAACGCGGCGCAAGGGATGGAGCCTCTTCTGCCAGGGTTTGCGCCAAAGCGTCCATGTCGGCTGCGGCCGTCTTGCCGACGCGGTCGGCTACGGGCTGCGGCAGTGCTTTTTCAGCGGCGAGCACTTCGAGCACCTGGCGGGCAAGATCGCGAAGCTCGCTCCTCCGGTAGGAAGCCATCACCATTTTCCGGACGGACAGGGAACGCATGGTGTAGATCGTGGTCCTGGGCCTGAGGGGGGGCAGACGCGCGGGCATCCGAAATTTCTGCAAATCCACGGTAAGCCCCTGCAGTTCGCCGCTGTTTCTGTAAAACGTAATGCCTTCCACGGCCTTCGGCGCGACTTTGGCGATCAAGGAGCGCTGGAAACGCTGGGCCTCGCGCGTCTTTAAGATGCCGCCGATCCCATGGTCGAACGTGACGCCGACTTTGAAATATTTGGAGCCGCGCTTTTTCAAATGATCATAGAGGTAAAGCCGCAGCAATTCCCCGATGTGGCGCCGGCGGTGCTCCGGTAAAATATAAATCCCCTTCCCGCGCACGATCTCGGAATCGAATGCGTCAAAAGCATAGACGCCCACCGGGCGCGTGCCTTCATAGGCGATCAGCCAGTTCACGCTCGCAATTTCGGGCACGCCCCCGAGGAATTCCCAGCCACCGGCCGCTTTCAAAGCCTCGCGTTCTTGCCGTGTTAAAACGGGAAATTCCGCCTTCTCTTCCGAGAAAAGAAATTTGAACGTCAGCTGCGGCGGAGACGATACGAATCCGCGCGGCCGTGTGGGCAGAGCAAGAGACGGTTTCACATAAAAGCGAGCCGGAGCCGAAGTCCGGAGCTCGGGCCGGGCTTCCTTAAGCCCGGCACTGAGAAAATCCTCCGGACTCGAAGTCCGGAGCTCGGCCCGGGTTCCCTCGGCCGGCGGAGGAGCCGGTTCTCGCATCAAATGGCGGTACCCAACATAAATAGCAGGCCAGAAAAGGACGCCTGCGCCTAGGATTTCCAGGGACAGCACGACGTCGGCCTGTATTGTGAAGCCCAGCAGCGCCAGAAAGGAAACGTAAAACCCATAGGCCGTCGTCATCGCAATGAGCCCGAGGCCGGACAGGCCGTAGAACGCAAGAAGCGGACGCATGAAAAAATGTCCCAGGCGGCGGATCCGCGATTCGGGATGGAAAAGCGAAGGAAAACGCTGTTTAAGCCACTCTCTCAGATGCGCAATCACTTCGATCCTTTCCCTGCCGGTGAGAATAAACGCCACCACGCCCCAGACCATGGTCACGATGCCCTGGACGATGTAGGTGCCGATCGCATCCGGAAGCGCGAACGCCAGGATGTGGCCGGGCAGCCAGATCACCAGGGCCCAAAACGAAAAGCCCGGAAGATTATGTCGCGCGTCGTCGACCGCCTGGCGGAAGGTGCGTTTTTCCACGAACACGCGCCCGAGAATGTAATTCATGGGATCGAACAAAAACGGCGCCAGGAAAATTTGCGCGGTAACGCCCTGCACGACCGCGGCGGGAAAAACCCAGAAACCGGGAATCATTTTCAACAGCCATCCAAAAATAAAAAAACCGAAGACCGGCATGTTGAAGACAAGGCTGAGCACGGTCCTTCGGACATTACGTTCGAAGCTGGGTTTGTTTTCGTTCAAGACTTTACGCTCGAAGCGGACGCCGATCACGGCGGCCAGCACGGCCCGCACCAGCGTCAGAACGCCCGAGAAAAGGAAAAAGTAAAGCGGCGACTTCTGCGTCCATTCCCGCGACAGAGGCAGGAAATAATGGACCGAGAGCCATCCGAACGCGGCAATCACGGCGGCCGCGATGGCCAGCTCACGGAAAAAAGCCTGGTTGCGGTTAAAAAAGTTTTCGCGGGGCTGCTCTTGCCCCGTGCGAAGCTCCGATTTCGTTCCCGGCCGGACCCGCCGGTTCCAGATCAACTCGTCGCTCGGCCGCGCCGGGCGGCGCAGGAAGCGGCTGCGCGGCATGAAGCCCGCGGACCACAGCCCGTCGTCGGACAAAGGCCCTTGCATGATTTCCAATTCTTCGAAGCCAAGTTTGTCAGCCCAGGGCACGAGGATGTTGTCCACCCACCATTGGAACACTTTCTCGCCTTTCGAGAGATGAGGCCCAATCTGCAGCGCTTCGGGAAAGGCTTCAATACGCCCCGGAAAACCAATGACGAGTTTCTTCCCTTCGGCGATGAGCGTGATTTCCGCCTTGAGCCTGCGGTTTTCGCGGTCGAACAGGTAATCCGAAATTTCCCCAAAGCTCTGGGCCAGGCGCACGGTGATTTCGCCGTCGCCCGCGGCCTGCACGAAAAGCCCCCACGCTTCGTCCTCTTTTTCCGTTCCCCACGTATAAACTTTCAACGGCTTGCGCCTGGGATGCCCCAGATGCGCCAGCAGCTCTCGGGGAATCAGCGCGCGGAAACGGTCGGCCACGGCTTTCGGCATTTCAGTCCCCATGTTCCAGCTCCTGAAAAAGACATCTTCCGCTTCCGGCCCCACGCTTTCGGGGCCCAAGGACGCGCGGAGCTCTGGCCTTCGAGGGCGGAGCTGCTTTTCCCGTCCCAGAGCAAGAGCACTGGGACGCAGCTCCGGCTTCGCCGCCGGCCGCGCCTGCTCCTGCCCCAGCAGCAGCTGTTCGAAATGCCGGAACACGCGGGCCTCCATGTCCTGGCGCTCGTAAAAAATGTGATGATCTTCCCGGGGGTATGCGACGACCGCGTCCCGTCCGTTCGCGAGCATGGGCCCAAGCACGTTTTTCAGCCAGCGGTAATCGCGGCGCGTGATCACCTGATCTTTGCCGGACGTAAAAACCAAAAGGCGGTCGCGCCTTTCGCGGAGCACGTTCAAGCGGCGTTCGGAGCGGGAAAGCGAAAGGAGGCGCAGCCGCAGCCGCAGATCGGCGAGCTGGGTCACGTTGAAAAGATATTCCAGGTAATCGCGGCTGTGATGCAGCACACGCCGGTAATTCATGAACGTGTCCGCGACCGGCGGGTTCTCCACGGCTACCGCTTTCAGGCGCCGGCCGAGAGAGACGTTCGAAAGCGCGCGCAGGCCCATGTAACCGCCGAAGCTGAACCCGAAATAACCGATGCGTTCCGGATCAAGCCCGGGATATTTTTCGAGATACCGCGTGACCGCGTTCAGGTATGCGTTGATTTTGCCCGTGCTGATAAGGGGCAGCGTCTGCCCGCCGTGGCCAATGAGATCCGATCGCAGCACCGCGATCCCTCTCTGGACCAGGCCCCTTTCGATGGAATCGAAATAGGGATTTTCCTTGCGGTTCGTGAAGCCGTGATGGATCTGAACGACGGGGATTTTCTTGCCTGGCTCATGGTTCGCGGGAAGGATCAGATAGGCCGGGATCGGTGTTTCGTACGGGATCTCGATTTTACGGATCTCCGGAGCCTCGATCCCGTGGGCGCGGTAATCTGCGAGACGCCCTGCCGCGTATTCAGCGTCGAGCTTCTGTTCGAGGCGATGATATTGCTCATTGCCGGGGATGAGGAACTGGAGGGCGATGTAATATTTCCGGATTTTCATGGCCGCGTCCGGATCCCCTTCCGCGTCCGAGGCCCAGGCCCTCAGCCAGTAAGGGGCCCAGCCCGTGATCTCGAACTTCCAGATGTCCCTGCGGATGCGTACCTTGAGCGGCGCGACCAGCGCGATACTCTCGATCACGCGACGCGCGGTTTGCTCATCGACACCCATGGCCATGACGTAAAGATGCGCGCGCGCCATGCGGAAAAAGATAAACCGCCGCAGCCACGTCCAATTCGGGATGCTGAAAGAAGGCCACCGGTAATACCAGCCGTCGGTGCTGACCGTGGGCGAAACGCGGCCGAACATGGGCCGGGCATCGACTTTCTTCATTTCTTCCGCGGCTTGCGCTTGGGCCGCCTCGTCGACCTGAGACGCGGGCTTCTCCGCCGCCGGTTCTTCTTCGGCCCGGAGCTCGCCGCGCGGCGCGGGATAATGCTTGAGGTCCACGAGAATGCCCTTCAGCTTGCCGTCGCGGTCCCGCGCAACTTTCGCGATCGCTTCCGCGGGCGTCTCCCGTAAAAAGTCTTCGTGAAACTGCTGGGCCGCGTCGTCGGCTCCGATCCGTAAATCAAATCGCTCGTCGGTAGAACCGATTTCAAAAAATTCGTAGCCCGCCTCTTTGAGATAACCGAGCAGCCGTTCGCGGAGCCGCGTTCCGATACCCGAACGCCGCACTGCCGCATCCACGCCGATGCCGTTGCCGCGGACCCAGTTATCCTCCGGATGGGCCACGAACCCATAAGCCCCGACCGGCTTTCCATCCTGGTAAGCGATCATGAAGTTCCCGGTCTCATGCCATACCGCGCCGGGATTTTTGAGAGAATCATACCGGTCAAAAAATTTCCACTCGGCGAAAAGAGCTTCCCCTTCGTCTTCGGTCAGGAAATCAACGCCCGGATCGCGCGCGCTGATGCGCGCATCGTCGTAAAGGATTTTCCGCGGATCCGCCCACAACTTGAACCGGATCGCGCTCCCGGCCTCTTCCGGCACGGGCGGCTTCTCCTCGGCGCGTAATTCCGCATGCGGCGCAAATTCGGGAAAGTTCTCAGCCAGAAGGGCTCCCCGCCGCCCCAGGAAATAGCGGACAAGCGCGGCCTGGAGAAGGACGGCCGCAAGAGGATGCACGGGCGATTCATGGCCTTTGATGTTGGTCACGTGCGGCAGGACGTATTTGTCCGGAACCAGGGGCACCGCGCCCCACGCGCTTCCCTTCCGCCTCAGTACGTAGTCTCCCGTAAATTTCGGCATGCGCTGGAGCGCGATGGCAAGGGCCTCGCGGATGCCGTCCACACCCGAAACCGGCCGTTCCGGCGGAAAATGAAATTCCGTTTTCTCATGGCGGTTCAGGGCCGCGCCAAAAGGAATTTCAGGGAAAAGATCCTGCGAAGAATAAATCAACCGGCCTTCGACGGCGTCGACGGGCACCGTGGTCCTTTGCGCGCGCGAGTATTTCGCAAACAGCTCGTTGATGTGGAGATAAGCGGATCCGATCCAGCCGATGTCCAAAAACATATAACGCTTGCGGCTGCTTCGGGACGTCGTGAAGACCGCGGGAATGTCGACATATCCGCCCAGGTAAGCCAGCAGCC
Organism: Verrucomicrobiia bacterium; assembly: GCA_035495615.1. Lineage (NCBI taxonomy): Bacteria > Pseudomonadati > Verrucomicrobiota > Verrucomicrobiia > Verrucomicrobiia bacterium. Next base: position 94,292 of record DATJFP010000026.1, read on the forward strand.
TTTCTTCGGGATGGCTTTCCCGCACGTAGAGAGCCTTGCTGTACGGCATGAAGATCACGCGTCCTTCGAGCGGCGTGCCGCGGACGACGCTCAGCATGGCGTCGCCCATCAGGTCCGCGTCGCGCATCATGAAAACGAATTGCAGCTCGGGCTCCAGCTTGGCGCGGCGCAGCAGGTAGCGGACCATGGCCTCGAGATAAGGCAGAACGAGATTGAGATTGTGCGCGTATTCGGCGTAGATCTCCTGTTTGATGTGAAGGCCCGCGGCCGCGCCCCACGCCAGGATTTTTTCGTCGGACGGAACCGAAAGAAATACCCCCGCCTGCTGGATAAGGTCCCGCGGACGCGGCGGCTTGGTCAAATCGTCGAATGGATTTCTTAACTCCGGCCGAACCGGTTCCGCCGTTCTCAATTCTGTTTTGGTTTGATTTTTATCCCAGATGACGCGCGCGCCGTCGGAGGGCGACACTTCGTGGACCTGGACCTTGATGCCCATGCGCGCTTCGAAATCGCGCACGAGCTTCTCGCTCCACTCCGCGAGCCGGTCTTTGCGGACGATGAAAAGCGCGGTGCCCGCGCCGCCGCGTCCGATCATGCGGCCCGCCGCGATCCCGGGCTCGCGTCCGATCTCGACCAGCGCGTCGAAAAATCTTCCCTTGCCCGGCACGGTGCCGGTGAGCTGATAATCGCCGTCCATGGAAAGCGCCTGGCTGGACTCGTCGAGAAGCGGGACCACGTCCTTGATGCGGTCTTCCCGCAGCGCCGTGATCGCCTTGATCGTCCGTTCCCTTTCCGTCAGAACGTAGCGCACGCGCTTGGCCAGGATTGGTTCTTCGGCCATGAAACGAGACTCAATGCTCTTGAATTCGTCGAACGTGAACGCGCTGACGTGAAGCCGGGGCGCGGCCTCCAAGCCCAGCAGCCGGTTCATGACCGGCACCGCGCGGTTCAATTCGTCCACGCGCTCATTGAAGATGGCTTCGGCGCGGTCGGCCTGGTAATGCGACAACGTCGTATCCACGATGACGAGCCGGTAGCCGTCCATGTCGAAGCGCAGCGTCTTGAGGTCTTCCAGGTTGCCGTAGTTGAGGATGACCGCGGCGTCCTTGACCGCGGCAAGCGAGGCAATGTGGTCGAGATGGCCGGGCTTGGCCCCGACGAACGGGCTGTAATCCGCATGCTCGGCCTCGCGCGCGAAATGGGCCACGTTCCACGTCGCATGCGCGGGATCGAGCGGCCAGCCGAAGAGACGGATGCCGGCAAGCGTCATGGCGGTCATGTAGGACGCGGAACTCGCAAGCCCCGCGCCTTTGGGCACGTCGCCCGTAATGGTGAATTCCGCGCCGCCGAGCTTGTAACCGCGTTTCTTGGCCGTATAAAAAATGCCCAAGGCGTAGCCGGCCCAGGGATTTTTTCTCCGCAGCTCTTCGACATAAGCCGTGTCCTTGGCCTTGGCCTCGAGCTCGGAAATTTTGAATTCGAATTTTTTCTTGTAGTCGGCCGCGTACAGGCTGACGACGTCGCTGCCGGTCTTTTTCTTCCTTCCTGCGACCAGAGTGTTGAACGGCAGCGCGAAAACCAGCGAATAATTCTGCGCGGAGCCGTCCGACGGAAACGTGGGATAGTCGACATGCGCACCGATATCCGCCCTTGCCGGACCGAGCGCCACGACGTCCGCGGATTTGCCGAAAATGGATTCGTGCGTTTC
>DATJFP010000027.1 GCA_035495615.1 Verrucomicrobiia bacterium
CGATGACGGCAAGAAGGGCCGCGAAAAGCTCAGGCATTTTTCCGCACCCTCGAAACGAGCCATGCGGCCCTGGTTTTGCTCAAGGCCATGACGGCGGCCGCCGACACGCAGAAAATCAGGACCGGAAAAAAAATCTCCCACGCCGCCGGCGGAAAATAAACGTAAAGGCGCCAGATCAGGTTCCCGGCCAGAAACTGCGCCAGATAAATTCCCAGCGTGTAAGGCCCCAGGCGTGCCGCGTGAGCCTTTCCCGCTTCAGGCAGGGCAAGCGCCGTCAAAAACATCGCGGCGCCGAGCAGGACGTGGCTGGCCGCGACATTCAGCGGAAGAGGCTCGGACAGGAAAGGCCGCACCGCCAGATTTTCCATCAAGCATAAACCATAGCCCGCGAGAACGAGAAGCAGCGCCTTGTTCAACGAAACGCGCACGTTGTGTTTCGCGAACATCCAGCCCACGGCCACGTGCAGCGTGCTCGTGAAAGGCCCGTCCTTGCCGTCGAAGAGAAACGGCAGGTGGATGCCGAGCGCCGTCGACTTGTAAGACGAAGCCGCCATGCCGAACAGGTAAAGAAGGATGGCTGCGGGCAGCAGATACCGTTCCGCCCTGGCCTTCACAAAAAGCGTGAGCAGGCCCAGGCCGCAGAGGAGCGCCGGAAGAAACCAGAGGTGAATGCTCGTGGACTCGAACAGGTAATAAAGCGGATGGCTGCGAAAACGCCACCAGCTCCTGTGGATTTGGTCCGAGCCCCCGCTGAGAAGCCCCTGCACGATTCCCTGCTGCTGGATGCCGCCGACGATATCTCTCGGCACGGCCGCGTAAATCACGGTCCAGGCTGCGTACAGCAGGAGCAGCTTCCCAGCCGTGCGGCGGAAGACGCGGCCCGGCGAATTTCCTTTTTCGCAGGAGCCATAAAAAAAATAACCGGCGGTCAAAAAATAAAAGGGAACGCTGAACCGGTTGAAGCAGTCCATGAAAAGGTACGCGTACGAATGGTAGGTGAAAGGCGGCTGGTTGACGAAGTATTTGGCGTGGATCAAAATGATGGCGAAGGCCGCGAGGACGCGGAAACTCTCGATGCCGGCATGCCAGGAAGGACGAGGGGTTTTGGCTTCCGTGTCGCGGTTCATGCGGCATTCCTTCGAAAAACTAGCAGTTTAAAATATTTTCTCTCAAGAAATAAAAGACATGCCCGATTCTAATTGGAATTCGAAAATTAGTGAAGATTCATTTGAGAAAACCCAGGAAAAGGGTAATATTTGATCTTAATTCACGGACAGGCCGTCCACTCTCCCCCTTAAACATAAAAATATGAGCTCAAATTCTACTTTTTTATCTACAGGAAAAGACATTTATAAAAATCTTAGCGTGAATCTCAAACGCGAGATGTTCTGGACGCGTGTGGGGATTCTAGTCACGCTGCTTGCCACGGGCTTTGTGTACCGCGATATCGGGCACATCCTCCGCGATGCCGCGAAGGCCGGCCGCAGCGGCATCGTCTTCGAAGAATACTTCTTCCTCTTCATCATTTCCATTCTGGTTTACGGGAACCTGCTTTACCAGATGACCCGCATCGGCTATTTCCGGCGCCTTCTCAAACATCAGCCCGCGTCGCCTTACAAGCTCGACCGCTTTTACCAGGACGGCCTGCAGACGACGCCGTCGCTGACCGTGCTGATCCCTTCTTATAAGGAAGAAGCGCGGGTGGTCAAGCAGACGGTCCTGTCGGCGGCCCTGCAATCGTATCCCAAGCGGCGCGTCGTGCTTCTCGTCGACGATCCGCCTTTTCCCAAGGCCGCCGAAGACCGGGAAAAATTGGACGCGGCCCGCCGCATCCCTCAGGAGATCCAAGCCCTCTTTGCGCCTCTCGCCCGCCGGTTTGAAGAAGCCGAGTCACGGTTCACCGAGAGACTCAAGAAGCCGGTCTGGGACGCGGCGGATGAACACGTGACCCTCATGCAGCATTATTATGAAGTGCTGCGGTGGTTCCGTGAGCGCGCGGCAAGTTTCGCCGTGAGCGACCATACGGACCGCCTTTTCATCGAGATGACGTACGGCAAGCGGGTGCAGGAATTCGAGAAACGCATCCAGGAATTGGATGCCGGCCTGAGGGATTCCCATAAGCTTTTTTCGGAAAAAGAACTTTGCCGGGAGTTCCGGCGCCTGGCCACGCTTTTCAGGGTGGAAGTGTCGACGTTCGAAAGAAAAGCCTACGAAAATCTTTCGCATGAATCCAACAAGGCCATGAACCTCAACAGCTACATCAGCCTGATGGGAAAATCTTACGAAGAAGAAATGACGGAAGAAAAAGTTTATCTGGCGGCGTCTTCCTCTTCCGCCGCCCGGCACTTCCCGGATTCGGATTACCTCATCACGCTCGACGCGGACAGCCTGCTCGATTCCGATTACGCGCTGCGGCTCATTTATTTCATGGAACAGCCGGGAAATGAAAAATTCGCGGTCGTCCAGACGCCTTACAGCGCCGTGCCGGACGCGCCGGGCATTCTCGAGCGCACTGCGGGCGCCACCACCGACATGCAATACCTGATCCATCAGGGCTTCACCCGCCACCGCGCCACGTTCTGGGTCGGCGCGAACGCGCTGCTCCGCAAAAAGGCGCTGAACGACATCGCGGTCACCGAAAAAGAACGCGGGCACGTCATCACCAAGTACATCCAGGACCGCACGGTCATCGAAGACACGGAGTCCAGCGTGGACATGATCGAGCGCGGCTGGCAGCTCTACAACTTTCCCGAAAGGCTTTCTTTCAGCGCCACGCCGCCCGATTTCGGGGCGCTTCTCATCCAGCGCCAGCGCTGGGCAAACGGCGGCCTGATCATTCTCCCCAAGCTTCTCCGCTATTTCTTCACCAGCGGCTTCAAGGCCTTCGGCAAAATGAAAGAGATGTTCATGCGGTTCCATTACCTGAGCTCCATCAGCGGCGTGAACGTCGGCATCCTCGTGCTGCTGCTTTTTCCTTTCGAAAACAACATGCGCTGCTTCTGGCTGCCGCTGACAGCGGTGCCCTACTATTATTTTTACTGGCGCGACCTCAAAATGGCAGGCTACGGAACCAAGGACCTGTTCCGCGTCTACGTCATGAACCTCTTCCTCATTCCGGTCAATCTCAGCGGCGTGATCAAATCGATTGTCCAAGGGACGACCGGCCGCAAGATCCCTTTCAAGCGGACCCCGAAAACCGTGGGCAGGACGAACGCGCCTTTGAAATACGTTGTTTATGAACTCCTCATCCTGGCGTATTGCGCGGCGGCCTTTGTCCTCGACGTCTTCCACCGCCGCTGGTTTCATGCGCTCTTTTCTTTCGGCACGACGCTGTGTTTCGTCTACGCAGTGACCCGCTTCCTGGACCTGGGCGGCATTCTTTCCACGCTGCGCCAGCCTGAAACCTTGCCCGTGCCGGCAGGCGATCCGAGCGAAGAGACCGTGGAAAATTCCGCCGCCGGGGCATGAGAAGCCGGGCCGTCAAAAGATCCGACATCGCTGCCGCCGCCTTCGGCGTATTCCTGTGCGTCCTCCTCCTCTTCCTCGCGGAAACCGGCACGCGGCATTTCTGGAAAGAACCTCTCCTTCCCGACGTTCATTATGCGGACGATTATTTTTTCACCGACGGCTTTGGCATCACCAAGCCCAAGCCTTCGGGCCGCTATCACACCGTCTCCCGCAGCGCCGTGACGGGAAACTCGATCTATGACGTGACCTATTCCGTGGACGACCTGAGCCGCAGGATCACGCCGGTGGACAAAACCGAAGGCCGCGGCCGGCACCTCATTTTTTTCGGCTGCTCGTTCACTTACGGCGAAGGGCTGCAGGACGACCAGACGATTCCGGCGAGGACCGCGGCGCGCGCGCGCGGCTTCATGCCGTATAATTACGCGTTCCACGGCCACAGCCCCACGGACATGCTCCGCAAGCTCCAATCGAAGACCTTACCCGGCGAAGTCGCGGAAAAAAACGGGGACCTTGCCTACATTTTCATCGACGCTCATCTTCAGCGCGTGGTGGGAAGCATGCGCCTTTCCACGTCGTGGGGAAAAAACCGGCTGCATTACGAGCTCGGGCCGCGGGACGAGCTCGTGCTCAAAGGGGATTTCCAACACAGCCGCCCCGTGCTGAACCGCATCTACACGACGCTGTCGAAATCGGCGCTGCTCAAATTCCTGAAAATCGATTTTCCGCCGCGTTTCACCCGCCGCCATTATCATCTGACCGCGCGTGTGATCGAAGAATCGGCGAGGCTTTATAAGGAGCAATTTCCGGGAGGGAATTTTTTCGTGGTGATTTATCCGGGGTCGCTGTTCGGAAAACCGCTGGCCCGGGAGCTGACGTCCGCGGGAATCCAGATCCTGGACTATTCTGATTTGTTCAATACCGGGGATCTGTCTTACGTGCTCTCGCCTGAAGACCTTCATCCCAGCGCCAAAGCGGACGACGCCGTCGCCGCGCGGCTTGCCCGGGATCTCCGCCTCGATTAAACCGGCTTCGGCCATGCCTCCGGGCATGGCGCGCAGGTCCGGAAGCGTCCTTCAGGATAGCGGCACTCATGGACGAGGCCTTCGTCCGTTTCGCCGTTGCCGTCATTGTCCCTGCCGTCGCAGGTTTCGGGTTCCGGCTCAGGCGCCGGACACGAGAAAAACTTTCCGGCTTCCGCCGCCGGCACGGGCCCGCGCATGAACGCCACGACCTGCGCCATGGTGGCGAACCAGACATTTTCCCGCGACAACGCATCCTCCAGGAATTCCTCCAGCGCGGCCGCGTGTCCGGGATCTTTCAGCCACGCCCCGTGAAGATACACGCCGAAAGGCGCGCGATTGCCTTCGTAATGGTCCATGAAATTTTGCTTGAGCGTGCCCGCGATCTCGTCTTTTGTGCCGGCCGGATCCATGGCAATCTGTTCACTGCCGCGCCTTAACGCGTGCATGGGGATCTCGAAAAGTCCTTTAAGGCCGGCATCGGGACAGACGCCGACAAAGCAGCGCTGCGCGGGCCCGTAATCCAGTGTGTAAGGCCAGATCATGGCGCCGGGACTGCGGGAAAGCGCCCCCACGATTTCCGTGATGGAAGAATCATAAACAAATCCCGCTTCGTAAACGATCCGGAAGCTTTCTTTGTTGTGCCGCAGGTACGGCGCCCGGAAACCCGCGATCTCATCCTTCGGAATCAGGGACAAGGCCGAAAGCGCGTCCCGCGCGCCCAGGATTTCGGAACGCCATTTCTTTCCCCCTGTCTTTTCGCTGGTCCGGTGCGTCATGGTATGCACCGCGATCTCGTTCCCCTGCGCATGGAGCCGCTGGACAAGCCAATAGTCCGTCTCGTCGGTCGTCACAAAAAATGTGGCGGGCAAAGGGCAGCCGTTCGGATTGCGGCGTTCGAGCGCCGGACGGACGAGATCGAAGACTTCCGGCGTCACCGCATCGTCAAAACTGACCATGACAAGCTGCGGGAGTTCAGACGGTTTCAGGCCCGCGGGCGGGTTATCGGAGGCGCAAAAGCATTGCGGGGACTGGCAGGAAGGCGGACACTGATAGGAAACGGAAGAGGGCTTCGCGGAGGCGCAGCCGCCCAGAAGGAGCAGTCCCAAAATCGCGGCGAGAACGGCTTTCGGCGGCAAGACGGCCTCCCGTCGGTTCACCAATGATTCCGGTCCCAGGAATCGCGTTCGTCTTCGTCATCGCGCCAGCCGGACCGGCGGTGGGAGCCCCAGGAATTGCGGCCGAAGCCGGAAGAACCGAGCACCGGCGGACGCCCGTAATCCTGCCGGACATTGTTGCGCTGCGCGTTCCACTGCGCCTGGGCGTTCGCGTAATCGTTCATGTCGTTCTGCAGCGCCTGCTGCTGGGTGGCAAGAAGCTGTTCGTCGGAAGACGTGTCCGCCCCGCTTTGTCTTCCCTGCTCGATCTTGTCCTGGAACTGGCGGATCAGCATCTTGTCGTTGCGGATGCTGTTCTCGATGCGCGCCGCGTTTTGATAAGCGGCCTGGGCCGACTGCTGGTCCTGCTGGATCTGATATGGATTCGTCTGCTGGGGTTGGTTGTAACCGTTATCATAATAATTCGGGTTATTTTGATAAGCCTGCCGCTGGCTGTAACGCGCCTGCTCGAACTGGCCGCGCAGCGCGTAGTAATCGCTTTTATCATTCGCATACGCCTCCCGCTGCCTGGCGAGGAGCTCCTCGTCCGAGGAGGTGTCCGCGCCGTTGCGCTTGCCTTCGCTGACCTTCTCCTCAAACTGGCGGATCAGCATCTCGTCGTTGGCCAGGCTGTTCTCGAGGCGCGCCTTTCTCTGGTACAGGTCTTGCACGGCGCCTTGGTTCGACGGTGCGCTTCCGGAATAACCACCCTGCTGGTTCGACGTGTTTTGGTTTGAGTTCACGAATCCGCCAAGAAGCTGCTGGAGAATGGAATTTTTGGAATCGTCCGCAAAGGCCGGCGAAACCGCCAGCAGCACGAACGCAGCCGCAGCGGCGGATTTTAAAACCTTGGAATGCATGGGTTCTTCCTTCTCTTCTTATTCCGCCCTAGGGCAGGGCGGAAACTTCGGTGCCTTCTTCATCCGGGACGCTGCCCCCGCCCTCTTTCATTTCCGCCGCCCGGAAAGACATTCCGGGCCTTTTGTTTTTTTCCTGAATTTTTTTCGCGGCAATGCGCCGGGCTTCTTCGATTCGCGAGGCTTCGATCCGTTTCACGTTCCAGACGAGGCCGAGCTTTTCCAGGGTGAAAATCAGCCACTTGCTGAAATCCGGCTGGTACCAGCGCACACCGTTGCGGTAATCGCTCGGAAAACGGTGGTGGAAATTATGATAGCCTTCGCCGAGCGCGACCACCGCCACCATCCAGTTGTCGCGGGACGAAGAATCCGCGTCATAAGTCGTTTTGCCGAACATGTGGCACACGGAATTGATGCACCAGGTCGAATGATAGACAAAGGTGATCCGGAAGCAAACCGAGAAGATGAACGCCCCGAGCGCGTGCCCCGTGAGCGCGCCGATCGCGACCGGCGTCACGATGCCCGCGACCACGCCCCACAGCACGTAATGACGCGCCTGGTGCATGATGAGCTTGCTGCGGATGAGGTCGTCGACGTTGTCGTAGAAAAAATCGAACTTCCCGAAGATCAACCAGCCCATGTGCGCCCAGAAAAAGCCTTTTTTGATGTTGTACGGGTCCGCGTCGGTATCCACGTACTGATGGTGGTTGCGGTGCTGGGACGTCCAGGCGAGCGCCGACTGCTGGAAAGCGGCCGCGCCAAAAAAAAGCATGAAGAAGTGGACGACGGGATGGGCCTTGTAGGTCTGATGCGTATAAAGCCGGTGATACCCCGCGGTGATGCCGAAGCCCGTCGCGTAGATGAAAAAGACCATGAGGGTGATTTCGGAAGCGGAAAGGCCGTACCGGAAGTAATACCAGGGTCCTCCGATCAGCGCGACCAGGGTGTTGGCGCCGATGAAGAGGATATTGAACCAGTTCGCTTTGCCGTATTTGGAGTTCATAAGGACCGGGGCTTCATAAGTTGCGCGTATTTTATCATCCGCGGGGCCCGCGGTGTTATTTTTCCTCGGCCTTCATTTTCGCTTCGAGCGCGGCCAGATGTTCGGCGGTCTGGGGCGCGCGGGACCCCAGCGCCTGGGCCTTTTGGAAGGCTTCGCGGGCGGCGGCGTCACGGCCCAGGGCCTCATAAGCCAGCCCGAGTCCGTTGTAGGCTTTCACGAATCGGGGCTCGAGAAGCACCGCTCTTTCATAGAGCCGTGCCGCCTGGGCCGGATTCGATGGAGTTTCGAGAAAGGCCAGATTCATGAGCGCTTCAACGCGGTCCGGATCCCGTTCAACCGCTTTGACGCAGTATGCCCGGGCCTCGTCTTCCTTTCCCGCCAGTCCTTTCATGGAACAAAGCGAGTTGTAAGGGTCCGCAAAGGCGGGCGCGGCCTCGATCGCTTTCAAATAGTAACGCTCCGCCTGATCCTTGCGCCCGCTGTTTTCATAAAGGACTCCGAGATTCTGCCAGGCGGACGCAAATTTCGGATCCAGCGCCACCGCTTTCTCGAAATAAGAAAGGGCCTTCGCGTCTTCATGCCGCTGCAAATAGATCAGGCCGGCATTGTTGAGTACCCGCGGTTTGCGCGGGGATTGGGAGGCCGCGTCGAGCCAGAGGCGGAGCGGATCCGCCCAGACCTGGTTGCGCTGGTAAGTCCGCGCGCCGAGCGCGAGCACGATCACGCCCAACACGGCCGCGGCTTTCCTGCGGTCCCGGAAAATTCCGAAGGCCGCGCTCGCTGCGAGCAGGCCGAATCCTGCCATGGGAAGATAAAGGCGATGCTCGAAGATCACGTCGCCCAGCACGATCGGACCGGACTCCACGGCCAGGGTCAGGAAAATCCAGAAAATCCCGAACGCCTCGGCCGGTTTTTTGCGCCGGAGAAGGAAGCCCGCCGCCAAAACGCTGCCGGCAAGCAGCGCCGACAGGACGGTCCGCGTTTCGAAAAAGGCGTGCGACAGAGGATAATCGTAATCGATGTTCTGGGGCCGGGGAAAAACCAGCAGACGAAGGTAAGTCCGCGCCACGTTGATTTGCGTCAGCGCGTAAGTCTTGTGCGTCAGGTTGAGCGGCTCGCGCGCGACGGCGAAGTCGTTTGTCCCCCGCGCCAGGCTTTCCCACTGCGTCAAAAAAGGAATCACCGCGAGCAGGAGAAGAAACGGAAAAAGGCGGCGCAGGGTTTTCGTCCGCGGCTCGTCCTTGAAAAACAGGATTTCGTAAAGCAAAAGAGCCAGCGGCAGCGTGAACGCGATGGGCTTGGTGAACATGGCGGCGAGCGCCGTGAGCCAGGACAAGGCCATGGCGCGGCCGGAGCCGCGGAGGCGGCCGGACGCGTAGAGATTGAAAGCCGCCAGGTAAAAAAGCGCGGCCAGGCTTGCCGCGCGCTGCACGATGTAGGTCACGGCCTGGGTCTGGACGGGATGGGCGAGAAAAATGAGGGCGGCGAAGCAGGCCGTGAGCCGCGTGTCCGGAACGCTTTTTCCGGAACGTTCCGCGGTTTTCAAAACCAGGAATGAAAACGCGGCGGCCATCAGGCTTGCCAGGAAGTGGACCGCGAAATTGACGGCGTGATAACCTTCGACCGAGTCCTGATGAAAATGATAATCGGCCGCGAAGCTGAGCGCGGTCAGGAACCTCAGCTTGTAAATTTCCCACACGAGCGGGATGTTCGCCAGGTGATGGAGCCGCGCATTTTGCAGGATTTCCCGCGCGTCGTCGAGTTCGAACGGCGCGTGAAAGCCGGGCGCGTAAATCACCAGCCCAAAAGCCAGAAAAAAAAGGCCGCCCGCGAGCACGGACGTTTTTTTGAGCCGCGGCTTCGGCGCGGGAGAGAAACCGGAATCCAGATTCATGCTCCTAAGTATCGGTCAAAAGCGGGATTTCTCTTTCCCGATCGGGAATTCTTTGATTAAATGGGTTCATGACTCCACGCCTTTCCATCATCCTGGCCACCCACAACCGGGCCGCGCTTTTGAATACCGCTTTGGAAGCCCTGCAGCGCCAAACTTTTCAGGACTTCGAAATTCTCGTCGTCGATGACGGCAGCTCCGACCCTACTCCCGAGGTGCTGGCGGCCTGGCAAAAGAAAGAACCCCGTCTCCAGGCTTTCCGTTTTCCGGATTGCCGCGGATGCAATGCGGCGCGCAACCTCGCCCTGGGGAAAGCGCGGGGCATCTACATCGGCATCACCGACGACGACGACGTTTCGCTTCCCGGGCGGTTTGAAACGCAAATCGCTTTCCTGGAAGAGAACCCCTCGGTCCAGATCGTTTTTTCCAGTATCCAGTACATCGATTTGGAACGCCGTCCTCTTCGATTGTGGCCCGAATTTCCCGAACGATTTCCCCGCGAGCCGGACCGGCTGTTCGAGGTCCTGTTCACCCAGCCGAACATCGCGCCTAATTCGGCCGCCCTTTTCCGGCGGGAGGTTTTCGATAAATTCCGGCTGAGTTTTCCCGAGAATGTGATTTCGGGAGGAGACCGGCTGCTTTACATGAAGGCCGCGGCGCTGGGAGTCCAAATGGCCATGCTGGCCGAGCCCTGGGTTCACGCGTTGTCGCACGAAGGCCATGTTTCGCTGACCGGCGACATTCTGAAAATCACCCGCAACAAACGGGCCGTCCTTGACGAGATGCGGAGCTGGTTGAAAGAAAACGGCATTCACCGCTTTGACGGCCTTTATGCCAAGGCCCTTTCCTACCAGCTGATCATCGAGGGCCGCGCCTGCGGCGGCGTGAAAGGCCTGTTTCTCGTATTGAAAGCCCTGGGCCTCAATCCTTCGGGCCGCTACGCCTGGGAAACTTTTTTCTGGTTTCTGAAAAAAGCGGCGCGCCGCGCGCGTTTGACCGCGGCTTGATCGCGGGTTCCTACTCGACCCCTTTTCTCAACACGGGGATTTTGCTGAAAACGACGGTAATCGCCGCGGCCACGGCAAAAATGACAGCTGGAAACAGGAACTCCCACACGGGCGGCGCGAAATACCGGTGCAGGCGCCAGGTCATGTCGCTGGCCGCGATCTGAGACAGATAAATGCCGGGCGTCAGCTTCCCCAGCCGCGCCGCGCTGTTCCTCCCCATCTCCGGCAGCGCCAAAGCCATCCAGAACATCGCGGGCCCGAGCACCAGCGCGTGGCAGGAAAGCGTCAGCACGCGCCCTTCCGGTGAAAAGCCCCGCGCCGCCAGATTTTCCAAAACTCCCAGGCCGTAGCCCGCGAGCGCAAGACACGCGGCTTTGCGAAAAGAAAGACGAATCCGGTATTTGGCAATGATCCAGCCGAGCGCCACGAAAAAGGTGCTCATGAAAGGCCCGTCCTTTCCGTCGAAGAGGAACGGAAAATCGATCCCAAACCGCGTGTTCTGGTAGGAAGACCCGAGAAGCCCCACGGCATACAGCACGACCGCGGCCGGCAGCAGAAAGCGTTCCAGCCGCGCCGACACAAAAAAAGCGACGAGGCCCAGGGCCATGACCAGCGCCGGAAGAAACCACAAATGAAACATCGAGGATTCGAACAGGTAGTAGAGCGGCTCCTCGCGGAATTTCGTCCCGAAACGAAGCAGATGATACCCGGAGGCGCGGACAATCCCTTCCCCAAATCCCCGCTCCATCCAGCCGCCCACGAAATCACGGGGCAGGAGCGCGTAAACCACGGTCCAAAAGGCGTACCAGACCAGCAGCTTCCGGCTGTACCTCAGGAATAAGGCGCGGAGCGGCTCCCCTTTTTCGAAGGCCGTATAGAAAAAATAGCCGGCTGTCAGAAAAAAAAAGGGAACGGCGAAACGCATGAAAACGTCGAGCAGCATGTACTGCGGGGAAAAAGCGGAAAACGCGGTGCCTTGATATTGTTTGGTGTGATTGTAAAGGATCAGGAACGCCGCCAGAACCCGGAAGCTCTCGATGCCCGCCTGCCGGGGAGACGCCGGCGCCGCCGGATCGGGCGCACGGGTCATGACTCTCTCACGGCACCGGGCTGTTTGTCCGGCGCGATGATCCTGTTTCCGAGCCGGATCGCGGGCTGCTCGATAAGGATAAAGCTGAGCCAGGCCAGCGGCATGGTGAGGAGCGTTCCGCCTGCGAGCAGCACGAAAAACGCCGACGGCGGATTCATCACGATTTCCGGCGCGTGCGGCGGCACCCACTCGACCAGCGCGCGGAGCACCAGGAAATGAAGCAGGTAGGTCGAGTAGCTGATCCGTCCCAGAAAAACCGTGAACCCGTTGACGAAAAACCGCCACGGATGCGTCGAAAGCGCGAGCGCAAGAACCGTAAAACACAGGCAATAGAAATGGGGCCTGATGAGAAACCACAGGTTCGAAACCGCGAGGAGGCCGATGCACACGGAGGACACGATCGTCATGGCCAGGCTCACTTCCGGCCGCGTCACGAGCTTCATCAGTTTCTCGGAGCGCTGGAGATAAAACAGCAGGATGCCGAAAGAAAATCCGCCCAGGAGAATCAGCGGAAACCGGTCCCAATAAAACGCGAAAGCGTCCTGAGGCAGGCCCGCGAAAACCACCTGCTCCACGTAAGGGCGCAGCATCCACGTCGCCCATGTCAGCATGAAAACGCAGAACACGCAGAAGCACGCGGCCGTGGCCAGATTGCGGATGAACTTGAAAAGGAACGGCAGCGTCGTATAAAAAAGCATTTCCGCGCTGACCGACCAGCCTCCGGGCACGACGGTCGTGTGCGTCTGGGGATGCAGGAGGCAGAGAAAGAAAACGAAAAGCGGATAATGCCAGAGCTCGGGATGCTCAGGGCCCCAGCGGGGGCCGGTCCAGCCGAAAATCCCTGTGTAAAGGACGATGCCGAACCAGAAGACGGGAGCGATGCGGAAAAACCGACGGATAAAAAAATTCCTCACCGGCCGTCGCTCCTCGCGCGTGTGGCGCTCGAGGGTGTAAAAAATGCAGAACGACGAGATTACGAAAAAGAGCCGGAACCCCATCGCGCCGAGGTTGCGGAGGATGGTGAATTCCGCGGCGCCGAACGAGGTGTAAGCGAGGACCGCGCCCGCGGCGTGGGACAGGACGACGCAGAGCATCGCGATCCCGCGCAGCGCGTCGATGTATTCAAAGCGTTTGATATTTTGCATGCGTTGCGTTTGCCTGATTGCTCGCCGCGGCCTCGGAAGCTGCGGCCAGTTTTCTTTCCTCTTCCCGAATCGAGGCCAGTGGAATTTTGACGATGAGCTGCCTGCCCGGCAGAAGGTCGAATTTCAAGTCCGGATCGAGGCGGATGCGGTCCCGGTAAAAATTCACGGAGACCGCCGAGCCCGCCAGCTGCGGGAAATCCCGCAGCGCCACCCGAGCAAGGTCCACCGCGACGTCGATGGGCCGCGCCGTGTTGGTATTTTCGCCGAGCAGCTTCAGCTCGAGCAGCCAGCGGTTCGGCGTGGTGAAATGCGGGTAAATCCTCTTGAAATTCCGGAAGTCCACCTGCCCCCGCCTGTCCTCGAACCCGACCGTGACCACGGCGGCCTCTTCGGAAGACATGTAATCGAACAGAGGATAAACCCCGACCGGCCAGGTTGCAAGCTTCCTGGGGCCGCAGTAAAGCTCCCCTGCGATCCATACGGCACCGACGAAAAGAACGGCGCAGACTGCCGGCGTCACCCGCCGCGGCGCAGGCCGCGGTTCGGCGCCCAGAGAAAATTTTTTGCGGATGAATTTCGGGATCCAGGCCCAGTTGACGAACACGACGTAGCAAATGGCGAGTGATCCGAAATCGATGGCGAAAAACGCCTTGGTCATCGCGTGAAACGTGAGGCCTCCCACGACCAGCAAAGGATAAAGCGGCGGGAACATCGCGAGAAACGCGGCCGAAAGCTCGAAGCAAACGGCCAGGAATCCCCCGGTCTTATAAAGAAGCGGATAAAGATCCATCCGGAAAGCCGGCACGTAATCGTAGAGGTACCACATGCGGCGCATGAGGTAGCTCAGATTGTCGCTGAAGATCCACGGCCAGCCGCTGTCCCAAAGTTTCCAGAATCCCGGGAAGAAATAAATCAGGCCGAGAATGACGCCGATGCACCGAAGGGCCGGCAGCGCGTCGGGCGGGTCTTCCGGCGGAGCGGTGTTTTGCCGGACCCGTTTGATCGTGCGCAGCAGCGCGTCCACCGAAAGAGCGTCCCCGGAATGCGATACCGCGAGGATCGACGGAAACCAGAGCAGGTGCTGGTAATGGTTGATCTTCCCGAAAAAACATGGCAGCCCCAGCGCATAGAGTCCGGCGAAAAAAACAAGCGCCGCGCTTGTGCGGCTCCACAGGCCCACGCAGCCCAGCAGGCAGCCCAGCAGCATCAGGTGCTTCGCGCTGAGCGCGAGCGTCATGCTCACGGGGATGTGCCGGTACCAGCTTTCATAACCCGGCGGCGGGATCATCATCGCGCGGGTCAGGTTCACCATCCAGGCCATGTTGAAATTCGCATAATGGAAGAGGCCATAAAAGAAGACGATGCGGAAAACGGCGAGGTTGAACGCGTTGGGAGGCGCCTCCAGAAAAAACTGCGTGAGGATTTTCTTGAGAACCGCGATCCGTTCCTGCCAAAGCATCCGTTGATTCAAAACTTTTTCCGCCAGGGACATGCTTCCATTATCGGCCGAATCCGCCCGTTTCCTTTTTCACCGCGAGCGTCCTGAGCAGCCGCATCCAGACCAGCGACAGGATGAGGACGAGCGGCGTGACGAAGAAGATGAAAGTCCACGCCAGCAGGGCCATGGCCAGGGCCTGAGGGAGGATGCGGCCGGGTGTAAGGCTGTGATAAAAAAAGGCCTGCCGCGCGCCGACCGCAAGACCCGCAAAAAAACCCGTCAAAGGGCAGGAAAAGAACGCGACTCCGAACGCGGGCGCGAGGCCCCTTTTATAGGAAGGCCTCAGGACCGCGGCATCCCAGAAACCATGGCCGAACAAGCCTCCGAGGAGAAGGCCGCTCAACAAGGCGGAAATCGCGGTCGCGGCAAGGCCCCAATGGATTTCGGAAGCCCGCGGGCCGAAAAGCGCCGCGCCGCCGAAGGGCTTGAAAACGAGCAGGCTCAAAAGAAGGCCCGTCCCGCCGAAATAAAGCGCCGATGCCGGTCGAGGTTTCATAGTTTACTTGAGGGGTTGAACGCTTTCCGAAACGGCGCCTCGGACCGGCGCGACATCGTGGATTTTCTGCAGCGCGACATGAATCTTGCCGTCCCTGCGTGTCAGCATGTCTTCGAACCGGTGTTCCCACAGGATGTCGTCCACGGTATAGGAAATCCGGGCGTGGATGGTCTGGGAGAACACGTTGTCCATGCCGGTCACGGAGATGAGGATTTCGGTTTCGGTTTCCGCCAGCGACGCGGCCGTCATTCCGTGGAGCGGGCTGGTTTTGTCGATCGGATGCACGACCGTCCAGGTCATGATGAAAAGCGGCGTGACGCTCCGCTCGAGGGCAAGGTCGTAAATCCTGCGGTACTTCTCCCCCTCCGCGTTCGTTTCGGTCTTGACGAGCGCCGCGCTGATGTGCGCTTCCACGATCTGGTTGAGACGCTGGTTGGCCAGGCGGAAAAAGAAGCGGGGTGTTCCGCCTTCGAGCGTGATCAACGCGTTGCGGCTGAAAAGCACGCGGGCCGTGGGCCGGGAAAAACGGGAAAAAAGAAGGCCGGTGAGAAGGCCGAGGAGCATGAGGCCGGTCAGCGCCTCGATCGTGACCAGGATGTTGGGCCAGATGCCGAGCGGGCTGATGCGGCCGTAGCCGATGGTCGCGATCGTCTGGACGCTGAAAAAAAAGCAGTCCAGGAAATGCGTGCCGACCGATCCCCGCCGAATCCCTTCCAGCGCCTCGGGCCCGCACGCGTAGTAAGCCTCCGCGAACAGGATGTTGATCAGGAAGTAGACGGCGGAAACGATCCCGAAAAAGCGCGGCCAGGAAATCGACAGGAGACGGTGGTACAAATCCATCCACGGGCCCGGCACCGACTTATCCGCCGTGATGTTGAAGCGTCCGTCCCGTCCGAGGACGCGCCAGCTTTCCGCCGGAGGCTTCCCTTTTCCGGGGCCCTGCTCAGGCATTCTTCTCCGCCAGGTCCCCCGCCACAGGCAGCTTGAACTTTTCTCCCTGATAGGCTTTGATCATCATGAAGATCCAGAGGGCCAGCTGCGCGAGATAAATCAGCGGCAGGAGCGTCCATCCGATGACCGGGACGGCCGCGAGGATGATCTGCAGCGCGGTCAGAGCGCCGAAAGCGACGATGGATTGAAACGCGTGGAAACGGACGAACTTGTTTTCTTTTTCGAGCAGGTAAAAAATCAGGCCTGTGATCCAGCCGAGCGCGTAGCAGGCCAGCGCGGCCACATTGGCTTGCAGTCCTGTTGAGGTTTTCTCTTCATGTTCGTTGCCCATAACGCTCCTTCCGGGTTGGCGGGTTCTGTGCTTGCGGCATCATAAACCCCGTCTCTGATTCTGTCCAGTTGAGCCCGCAATCCTGGAGGGTTACCTTCCTTGCGCGGGCATCTTCACGATGAAAGTGCTGCCTTCGTTCGGCCGGCTCTCGGCCGTGATTTTTCCCCCGTGCCTTTCCACGATCGTCTTGCAGATGGCGAGCCCCATGCCCGTGCCTTCCGCCTTGCTGGTAAAGCGCCGGAAAGGCTGGAATACTTTTTCCTGCTCGGCCGCGTCGAAACCGATGCCGTTGTCCTGCACGTAAAGGACCAGCCGGTCGTCTTCGACGGCCCCGCTGACCCGGATGTAGGGCGGCACGTCGCTTTTCGAATATTTCAGGGCATTGGTCAGCAGGTTTTGAAGGAGCTGGCGCATCTGGCCCCGGTCGGCAAGCACCGCGGGTAATTCGTCCACGTGGATGCGCGCCTTTTTCTCGCGGATGTGCATCTCGAGGTCACTCAGGATTTCCCGCACGAGCACGTTCAGGTCCACGTCCGCCAAGACACGCTCGGCCTGCGACACGCGCGAATGCTCGAGGATCGAATCGATGAGCTCATTCATGCGCACGCAGGACTTTTCGATGAAGCTCAGGTAATTTTTCTCATCCTGGCCCATGACCTGCGAGAGCTTGCGTTCGATGAGCTGAGTGAACATGGCGATCTCGCGCATGGGCGCGCGGAGGTCATGCGACGCGATCGAAGCGAACTGTTCGAGCTCCTTGTTCGAGCGGTCGAGCTCTTCGGCCAGGCGTTTGCGTTCTTCGTAAGCGTCCCGCAGGGCCTGGTGCGCCTTTTGGATTTCGCTGACGGCCGCGGCGAGCGCCATGCCCGTCATGTTCACGGCCGCGATGAATCCCTGCGAAATAAGCAGCGCCTGGGGAATCCCGTTGCCGATTGCAAACGGGCCCTGTCCCAGATGCGCGAACCAGAGCGAAAGGCCGGCCATGACGAGCCCGGTCCAGGCCACGCCCACCTGCCCGTAATGGAACGCGCACCATGCCATGATCGGGAAAAGATAATACGGGTAAAAAAGCGGCTGCTTTCCCGAAAAGATGACCGCGCTGAGGAGGACCATGCCGCAAAAAAAGGACAGCGCGGCCGCGGTTTTTTCCACGTTCAGCTCCCTGTGATTGAAAAATCCTTTGTAGCTGGACAGGATGACCGGCGTCACGACCACGATGCCCGTAAAATCCCCGAGCCACCACGTCTGCCAGTTCACGGCGAAATTCTCGGCGGAAGCAAAGCCGCCGCTGCGGAGGCTGATCGAGCCGATTGTGGAAGCGACCATGCACGCGATGACCGTCACGCCCATGAACAAAAAGACGTGGCCCACGCGCTCGAAAGGATTGGCAGCGCGGATGGCGAGTTTCTGAAGCGAGGCGCCGGTCACGGCCTGAAGGGCCGAGCCCGAGGCAATCGCAAACGCCACGGCAAGCGCCGCGAACGGATGAGCGCCGGGGCTGTGATGAAGCAGCGAAGGAAAATTGACGAGGAAAGAAGCGACCCAGATGCCGGGCCACAGGCGGTTTCCCCGGAGTACCAGGACCGCGAACGCGATGCCGGAAGGCGGCCATACGGCCGTGGCAATGCCCGGAGGGATCGCGAGGTTCAGCCCGAGCACGGCCGAAAGATAATAGATCGCCGCCAACGCCGCGGCTTCGGCAAGAGTCCTCACAGCTGAGGGATTTCGGGGGTTCGTTTCCACTTCCGGTCCTTATTCTGCGTAGGAAAAACGGCCTTCATTTTATCCGTCTTGGCCGAAAAAACCACCTGATTTCGCGGCCGGTACGCGGCTCAGGGATTCAAATCCGCCTGGAGCTTGGCTTTGCTCACGGTCAGCAGGAACCCGTCTTCCACGGTCTGGACCGAACAGGATGCCTTTTCGTCATTCGAAGCCGCGGGATTATCCGCCAGCTTGGCCATGTCGGAAAAAAATTTGGCCGAGCACAGGAAGTGCTGCTCGCTGTCATGGAATTTCAATTCGATCGTTTCCTCTTCCGGGTCTTCCCCGTCGCTCGAAAGGGAGACGAGCTGGCCCTTTTCCTGGCTGGCATCGATCGTTCCCGTGGGGCTTCCGTCCACGTCCATGGTAGGAGGAACGACAAGCGTGTAGTCGATGGGCGCGTCGTTTTCGTTGGTGGCGTAAATCGTCACGTCCGCAAATCCGCAAGGCGCGAAACCCACCAGGAAGAAGGCCGCCAAAAGGGACACGGATTTTTTCATCAAGGCACTCCTCTCGAGCGGGACAAAGCCCCTTTTTTTACTTCGATTCTTATTCGCCAGGCCGCGGGCCATTTAACCTTTCAAAAAATCCTGGACCAGTTTTTCTTTGATCAGGGCGACGTCCTGCCTGGGAATGAGTTTCCCGGTGGGATTGCCGTAGGGTTTGCGAATGTGCTCCAGCAGGGCGCTCACGGCATTTTCATAAACCGGAAGCAGATGGGTGCGGGCCGCCGCGGGCTCGCCCTGAATCTGGGTCTGCAGTCTTTCCATTTCCACGATGGAATTGCGGATGAGCTTCCGCGCTCTGCCGTCGATCGTCTCGTGAAGCCCTTCAAAATAAACGATCGCTTTCTGGATGTCCTGGTGGGCCTTATCCAGCTTTCCTTCCCGGAAATGATCGCGCGCGTCTTCGAAAGGGGTCTCGAGTTTTTTGAGCCGCGGATCCACCGCAACGGCCGCCGATCCCGTCTTTGGCAGCATCGCGGCGGAAACCATGATCAAAGCCAGCATCCCGAAATATTTTTTCATCCTGGAGAGTTCCTTTTCAAGGGGTCTATTATAGCGTCGGCGGAACCCAAAAACGATTCCTACGTGCAGGGACTTTATTTTCAGGCGTCAGGGCGCCGTGCGGCCGAGGCGTCCGCCGCGGTCATTCTCGCGCGTGCTGAGGCCGTCCGCGGCATTATAACGGTCGGACACCGTGATCCGTTCCGTTTGCGTGTCCAACCAGGAGCCGCCTCTTTCCCCGCTCCCATTGCCTGTCGTGACGCCGCTCCCGGACACGAAACCCGGCCAGTCGTCATTGGTCGCGTCGCCGTCCGAATCCAAAGTGCCATCGCCATGCGTCCCGCTGAAAGCCCTGCCGGCCGTCGCGCCGAGCGTGACCGTAAGCTCCGCGAGATTGCCGCTCAATCCGAGATTTCCATAGTAGCCCGCGCCCGCCTCCTCGCGCGTGGTCGTGGAGCTGGTTGCGAGAATACCCACCCTCAAGGGGCCTGCTCCGCCGTCGCCTCCGGTGAACGTAGTATTTCCAAAATTGACATTGCCGGAAGTGCATGTCGCCGTCCCGTCTTCGGCTCCGGAAAGGGTGTCGCATGAAGTGTAGGACGTTGTTCCCCACGCGTATTCGCCCGCGACAGGGGCCAGTGGACCGCGCGCGGCTTTCTCGTATTCCAATTCCGTGATCGGACGCAAGGCGGCCCAATCCGCGATCGCCGCAACGTCCATCCAGGAAAGGTAGCCGCAGGACCTGCCGGGCCGGTCCGTCGAATAGGTGCCGCCGCTGACCGTAACACGGTGCCTGTCGTTCCCGAATTGATTGGGGAAGCGCGCCGACGCCTGCGCGGAGGTCAGATTGTTGAGGAAGCTGACGTACAGATCCTCGGGGATTTGATGCTTCATGAGATAAAAAGCATGGAAGCCTTTGGGGAAGGCCTCGCTGACGTCAAAGGGTGCGCCGTCGGGCTCGTCGTAGCCGTTGTTGTCGGAATTATAAAACCAGTAAGCGTTCGTATAGGAACCACTGCTGTCGTTGCGAAACGTGATGCCGCCCTCGCTGTTGACTGTCGCCGGCAAATCCTGAGTCCCGTCGCCCATCTCGAACTGGGCGTTCCCGGTCCCGCCGTCGCCCGCATAAAATCCTTCTTCCGGGATGTAAACCATCTCGATGGCGAAGACCTCGACGGTAACGCTGGAGCCGCTTGCCGTGGCATCGCTCAGGCCGTTCGCGCCATAATCCCACACGAGCTGGAGGTCCGTGAACTGGACCGTGCCCGAGCCCTGATGGGACGGCTGGATGAAGGCGCCCATTTTGTCGGAGGGAACCACGATGTCCAGGGTATCGAACGCCGTCGTGCCTTTCGTGCCCCGGGTGAAACCGCTCGGATTGGTCCCGCTTGTCTTCAGGATCGCATGGCTCCACGCCGCCGGGATCGTGCCGCAGCTGCTGGTGCAGTACTTCACGAAGACCCACACCGCGTCCTTGTTGATCGAGTCCGACCACGCATTGTCCCAGCTCAGATCGAATTCGACTTTGATCGTGTTCGCGCTCTGGTCCTGCTCGACCAGGGAGACGTTCGTCACCGACGCATTATTCGCATAAAGAGGGCGCGGCAGGAGAAGAAGGAAAAAGAGAGGCAGGAAGCGGGAAGCTGCCCGGAAAACCGCAAGGATGATCGATCGCGAAGGGCCCGATACTTTATGAATCGGCATGCCACCCATCCATTTGGGGAAACGGATTTACTTCAAAGGTGCCCGGTAAATCCGGGCGCGGCCGAAAAGTTGTCGCTGCGGCCGTCCACATAACGTACAGGCGCTCCGGCCAGCGCGCGCGGATCAAGATCGTCCAGCGAAGCCAGATTGACCGCTATCCGGATACCATCGGCGCCCCGGCCGAAAAGCTTGATGCCGCAATGTTTGCAGAAGTGATGGAGCCGCCGCTCGCCGTAAACGGTCATGTCCCCTTCGCCCGAAAGAATGCGGAAGGTTTCCGGCTTCACCATGGCCCCCCAGAAGCGGCCCTTCCAGCATATTTTGCAATTGCACTTGAAGGTTCCCGCGTCCAGGTCCAGCTCTGTATCAAAGCGCACCCTGCCGCAGTCGCAGCTTCCATGATAGGTCTTAGGAGGCACGGCCGGCCTTTGCTTTTGCCGAGGACGCGTTCAGCGCCGCGGCCGCGCGAATGAGCGCCTTCAGCGCTTTTTCATCGATCTTCCCGCCTTCATGGATGTCGATGGCGCGGCGCGTATTCCCTTCAAGACTGGAATTAAAAAGACCGGAAGGATCCTTCAGCCAGGCGCCTTTGGCAAAGGTGAGTTTTACGGCGCTCTTGTACGTTTCGCCGGTGCAGATGATCCCGTCATGCGACCACACCGGAACGCTCCACTTCCATTCCTCAAGCACTTGGGGATCGGCCTGCTTGATAAGGCTCCGGACCCGGGCCAGGGTCTCGCCCCGCCAGTCCTTCAGCTCCTTGATCCTCGCTTCGATAAGCCGCGAAGCGGAATCCGCTGTTTTTCCTTCTTTCGTGCCGTTCTTTTGTTTCTTCATGAGGGATCGCCTTGGGTACAGCCCTTGAGGGAAGGTTGTGAAAATCCGTCGTCTCCCTTATAATCGCGCCCCATGGAAACCCGCTAGAGAAGCCTTCTCAAAGCCCTGAGCTGGAGGTTCATTGCGACGGTCGTCACCACGTCCGTCGTGTGGCTGCTGACCGGCAAAGGAAAATTCGCGCTCACCGTCGGCCTTATCGATACCACCATCAAGCTCGCGGCCTATTTTTTCCACGAGCGCATCTGGCTCCGGGTTCCCTTCGGCCGAAAAAACATCGAATACGAAATCTAAGCCGGTCCTTCTTAATTTTCACACGCCGCCACGCACATGGCGCGCGCCGTGGGATCGAGTGTTTCGCATTTCTTGATGCATTCCGCTTTCAGGCTTTCTTTCGCCATCAGCGTATCGGGGACGCCAGGCTGCGCCGCCTTCGAAACTGGAACTTCGCAAAAAGAAACAGCCTGGAAGGCGACCATCAGAGCGGCAAAAATCAAAAAAAACTTTTTCATGCGGTTCTCCTTTTTTAAATTTAACTTCGCGGAGCTCTATCCAGTTAATTCAGGCGGGAATTAATGCCGTCGTTCAAGCGACTTTCATCCGCTTCCGATTCCGGCTGGACAAGCCATTGCATGGCGGCGCGGATATCGCTGTAGAAAAGGCGGTACGCCCCCTCGGAGAACGCAAGACCCGCGAGGTTGGCCAGGATTGTCGCGGCGGGTATGACGACCGCGCGCCGGAGCGGGATATCACTCAACTGCCGGTCGAGTTTCCATACCTCGAGCGCCACGTCCGGCGAAGGCGGGATGACCTGCAGGCCGTCATAAAGCACTTTTCTAAGCCCTTGGTTTTTGATCAGGGCCACAAGCTGTTGATGATAGTGCCTCACGAGTTCGACGGTCGGCATCCCTTCCGCATGGACGACGATGACCTCGCCCTCGACCTCGATACGGATCTCCCCCGGTTTCGTTTCCTTCAAAAAGCCCTCCTGCATCTTTCGGATGCCGCTGCTGCCGGCCGCGATTTAGCCGGTGATGTCCGGCTCGACGATGTGGGCCAGAAGCTTCAAGGATTCCTGCCATCCCAGGTAGCAAAACTCGACCGGGATCGCAGAAGGAATGCCTTCCTGAGTGATTTCGAGCTCGGTTCCGCAGGCCACCGGGCGCAGCGAAATCGTGACCTGCATTTCGCCGGGAAGATTGGGGTCATCGAATTTATCCGTGTATCGGATCCGCGAGTGCGGCGTCAGCTCGAGGTATTTGCCGCCGAACGAATGGCCTTTCCCCGTGGTGAAATTCGTGAAGGACATGCGGTGCTCGCCGCCGACCCGCGCGTCCATTTTATGGACCTTGGCCGTAAAGCCATGCGGAGGAAGCCACTTCACCATGGCGTCCGGATCAAGAAACGCGCGGTAGAGTTTCTCGGGCGGGCAGCGGAGAACACGGTGAAGCTGGACGGTATTGGGCTTTGACACTTTGAAGCTCCTTTGTTGGCCTGTCCCCTCGAAACCGGTACCGGTCTCTACCACGCGGGCGCGAGCTTGATCAGGATGTTGTTGAAAAAATTATCCATGAGCTGGATGTGAAACTTAAAAAAAAGCAGCTTGGGCTTGTCGAAGTCCGGAGTCCGGGCGGGAAATCCGAGAGGCATCAGGACGGCCACGCAGATGCTTTGCACGATCAGCCGGAAGACGGGGTTGTCATAGTACTGCTTCGTGGATTCGGGATTCAAAGCCATCTTCATGAAATCTTTCAGGTAAGCCAGGTCATCCTTTTCCGCCTGCTTGTCCACGTACAATTTCTTGCGGCGCTCGAGCGCCGCGGCGATTTCCTCTTCCGGGATCTGCAGATCGTCTTTAAGCGCGGCCGCGATGAAATTCAGGAGAGCCACCTGGAGGCTCAAGGCGAACAAATTGTATTGATCGCTTTCCAGCAAAACCTGCAGGCGCATCGCGGCCAAATAATAATACGCGACCGCGACCTCCAGGAAAAGCCGCTTGGCTTCCGGCGCGGCCAGCTGCCGGCCGGCGGCCTCGAATTCTTTCCCGGCATGCTCGAGATAAATGCCCGCCTGCGTGCAGATCGCCGCCGCCACGCCTTCGGGAGTCAGCGTCAGCGTCTGCTCCGGACGCGGCGACCCCGCGGGGCGCGGCTCCACCACTTTCTTCAGATCGTCGAGCAGGGCTCTGGGATTCATAAGGTGTCCATTATACCTTCGCTCCCGCAAAGACGGCAATGGGCACCTCATAATAAATGCCTCCTCCGTCTTTTCTCGCGCCGACACCCAAGGCGTCCCGGCCGATGTCGGCTTCGAAAATGGCCCGGATTTTCGGTTCGTCGCCAGGATTCGGGAACGACGCTTTGAGCTGCGCTCCGAGCTCGAGCGGCACGCCGTAAAATTCCGAGCGGACGCCGGAGAGCCCGCTTTCGCTGAAGAGTTTCCGGAACTCGGGAAGCGAAAGCGCGTGCACGTGCGAAGGATCGCGCAGCTTCTCGACCGCATCATAGGCCGCGATTTTTTCAGAGGGAAGCGCTACGTCCGCAACGAGCACCGTGCCCCCCGGGCGGCACACGCGCATCATTTCCGCGAGCGCGGCCTTGGGGTCTTCGAAGTGGTGGAAACTGTAGCGCGTGATCACGGCGTCGAAGCGCCCCGATTCGAAAGGAAGCGGCGCAATGCCGCCGACCTTCCAATCGAGATTCGAAAGCCCCTTTTCCCGCTGGCGCTCTTTTGCCGTTTCGATCATCTTCGCCGTGATGTCCACCCCCGTCACGTGCCGCGCATGAGGCGCGAACGCGCAGCCCACGAGCCCCGGCCCGCAGGCCACATCCAGCACCGCATGACCGCGCGTGACGCCGGACAGGCGCAGCAGCACCTCGATTCCATCCTGATGCCCCGGCACTTGGGTGAACGGCACGGCCTGCTTCGTGAATTGATCGATGATTTTGTCCTTATGGTTTTGAGGCTGCATGAAAACTTTCCTGCCGGTGTCATCCCGCTTAAGACTTTAGGGCTCTTGCCTTCCTTGTAATACCGGAATCCAGCGGCTATCTTTGTGTTAGTAGTGTTACTTATGTAAGGAATGTAACCAATCTCAACGAAAGGGGTACCTATGAAATGAAAACCATGACTCCGAGACGAGAAGTTCTGTTCCTCGCAGTTCTTGTGATGCTTGCCGCGCTGCTGCCGGCACGCGTTGAGGCCGGTCCCAAAGGCCAGCAAACCGCGCTCTCCCACGTCAAAAATGAAAACGCCCGCGAAAACATCCTTCGCGAAGGCGGCAAAGCCGTGGGCCATGCGCACCAAGACGGAGGCGGCGACACCACGCCCCCGCCCACCGATTAAATCATCATCCCGTTAAGGTACCCCTTCCGGAGGTGCGGGGTTCCGTGAATCCGGCACTTTTGGAAGGGGTGCTGTCAGGTCACAGCTTTGAGAACCCGCGCCGGATTTCCGGCAGCGAGCGATGCCGGCGGCACATTCTTCGTAACCACGGCGCCCGCTCCCACCACACTTTTCGCGCCGATCGTGACGCCTGGGCACACGATCACCCCGCCGCCGATCCACACGTCGTCTTCGATCGTAATCGGCAGCGCAAATTCCTCTCCCCGCGCCCGCTGCTCCGCGACCAGAGGATGCCCCGCGCAGTAAAGCTGCACGTTCGGCGCCATAAAAACATTGGAGCCTATCGTGATGCGCGCGCAGTCCAGGAAGACGCAGTTGAAATTGATGAAGACCTTGTCGCCCATAAAAATGTTCGTGCCGTAATCGCAGAAAAAAGGAGGCTGCAGCCAGCCATCTTTGCCCATGGCGCCGAAGAGTTCGGCATAAAGCGCGGCCTTCGCCGGATCCACCGTCGTATCGAGAAGCGCCGCATTGATCTCCGTGAGAAGCTTCCGGGCCTTCGTACGCATGGCCGTGAGCTGCGGGTCCGTGCCGTTGTACATTTTTCCCGAGAGCATTTTTTCCAGTTCGGTCATGACATCCCGATTCTCCGCCCCTTACTCTTCCGGTGATTCTCCCCGGCGCCTCTTCTGCTCGTCCTGCATCATGGATTCAAGGTCGGCCGCGAACGGCCCGCAGATGTAGGTGATCGACGCCAGGCCTATCCCCACGGCCACAAACGAAAACAAAGAGGCGAACATTTTTCCCGCGGCGGTTGCGGGCGCGAGGCTCGGCCCCTGCGCGGTCACGATCATGCTCGTAAAATAAAACGCATCGACCCACGAACGGTTTTCCAGAAATTTTACCGCCGCGGTCCCAAAAGCCGTCAGGCCCACGACAACGAGCACCGCGTGCAGCCCGCGCTGAAACGCGGCATGGAAATGTTTCCGGTGGCGAGGATGAAAAATCCAGTGAGCTTTCATAAGACTGTTTTTCCTTATTCCATGACAAGAAGGACGTTAGTTTAACCCGGCACTTCCGGAAGAGATACCTTATTTTGTTTTCGCGGTGAGTCGGCGGCCCCTTTGGATAAATTTTCGTTCGAGGCGGTGAACCGGTCCCGTCAAAAGGAAAGTCGCGGCCGTGGCGGCCAGCGTTAAAGTCATGAAGAAAGGGGCCGGCGGCCAATGATAAGCGAAGCGATACATCCCCAGGCATATCGAGGCAATGACGAGGTTATGGAATAAATAGATCGAGTATGACCGCTGGCCGAGTTTGACGCCGAAGTCCGCCTCGCCGCGCGCCGGATAATACGGCCCGAACATGAAACAAACCATCAGCAAACCGCAGATCGCGGCCGCATCCAGGAAATTCCATGGAAGATACGGCAGGGCGAATTCATGCACGCGCGGGCCGATCAACAAAACCATGGCCGCCGTGCCGATGGCGGGCGCCGCCGCCTTCACCTTGTGAAGAGGCACAAACACGCGGCCATAGAGGCCGACCGTAAACCCAAGGCCGAACTCCCAGATCCGGCTGAGCGTTTTGCCGGGCAACTGCGCCTTCTGAGCGAGAATATAGCAAAGGCCGCACAACACGAGAGTCGCCGCCGCGCCGCGGGCCTTGCCGAGCCTCCTGACAAAGAAAACAAACAACGGCAGCGCGAGATAAAACTGGACCTCCACGGGAAGCGTCCACAAAACATTATTGAACCGGTTGGACGGGCCGAAAAAGTTGAAGGTCATGCTCAAGTAGGTCAGCCAGGCGTACCCTTCGATCTTCGTCGTGAACTGGGGGCTCATCCAATCGTCCAGCACAAAGGGACGAAGCCGCACATAAAGGAAACCAAAAACGAAATAACCCAGAATGGCCAGAAGATAAGCCGGATAGATGCGGAAAAGGCGCCTGATAAAAAAAGACACGGCCGTAAAATTTTCTTTCAGAGAAATCCCGAAAGAAGCGCCGCTGATCATGAAAAAGCAGGTGACCCCGAGACTTCCCAGCATCCCGACCGCAGTCCAGGCAGGCCGATGCAGCTGCCAGAAATCCGTGGTGTTTGCATTCAGGCCCGGCGTCGCGCGCAGGCAGTGATGGATGAGAACAAGCCAGGCCGCAACGCCGCGGAAGACGTCAAGTGTCAGCACCCGTTCCGGCATGGTCGGAGAAGCGCCGCTCTCCACTTATTCCGTCCTGTTTCCAGCGGCGAGAAATGAGAGGACCCGCTCTCCCCACACGCCATATCCGGCCCCGGTCAAATGGATGCCGTCGTAAGTAAAAGCATCGGCGAGATAGCCGTCCCCTGCAAGGTCCGAAACAAGATCAAGATAAGCGATGCCTTCCTGGGCAGCCAGACGGCGCAGAAGGCCGTTGAGGGCGGCGATGTCTGCGTTTACCCGCGCGCTGTCCTGGCGGGAGCGCGCAACGGGAAGCGTGGACTGGATCACGGGAACAATCCCTTTCGCGCGGAGCTCCGTGACCAATTTCCGGTAACTGGAAAAGACTTCGAAGACAGGCTTTGACCTGTGAAGCAGATCATTGACGCCGATCATGATGAAACACGTGCGCGGCGAAAGCGCCTCGACGTCCGGCAGAAGGCCGAGAAGGCCTTCGGCCGACTGGAATCTCAGCCCCCGCCCCGCCACGTCCGCGCGGCCCAGGAGTTCGGACCAGTTCACAAAGCAAGTCAGCGAATCTCCGAGCATGACGATATCCGCCTGTTTCTGGCGGTAGGCTTTGTAATAGCCCTGGTAGAGCTCCCGCTCGGAGGCGCCTTTGGCTTCAAAACCCGGGATGGGCTGATTCTTTTTCCATAAGGAGGGGCCGAACCCGCCAGCGGCCGCGCCGAGCGCAAAAAAAAGAACAGCACCCAGGATGAATTCAGGAGAGCGTTTCACCCTCCTTGTATCGACAGGAAGCTCTCAGATTTCCACACCCGCCGGAAGACTGGCCCTCATTCCGGAAAAAATAAGCCCGCTTATTTGCTAATCACCGGCAGGCCATGTAGCCTTTGATTAGGATCTGAGCCCGGCGGCAAGGATCCCTGCTCCGCTACGGCATAAAAAGCTGTTCAACCTTCCGGAATCAAGATGGACAAGGCCCGAAAAAAAAGACTCATTCTCGCCATCGACGACGAAGAAGATGTGCTTCTGACGATTAAAGATTTTTTGCACGACGAAGGCTTTGACGTCCTGACGGCGGCCGACGGCGCCGAAGGCCTCGAGCTCTACACGAAGCATCACCCCGACCTGATCCTCGTCGATCTCATGATGCCCAAGATGGGCGGATTTGAATTCATGCAGCGTCTCAATTTTCATCCCGCGTTCAAGAAGACGCCGACCATCATGCTGACGGCCCACGGCCAGACCGACAACATTTTCGCGGCCCAGAACTGCCGGGCCACGGATTTCCTCATCAAGCCCTTCAATTTCTCGGACCTGCTCGACGTCATTTACCGCAATACGTGAATCCAGGCATAAAAAAAGCCCTCCTTTTATAAAGAAGAGCTCTGCACGCCGGGCCGTGATGACTAGGATCTCAAGGGAAGTCCGTCTCTCTCGGAACCGTTTGCACCGGGAGCGGCGCCCGGGACGGGAATGCCTTCCTGGACGAATTTGCGGCACTCGTCGGGATATTCATAGAGAACCCCGCAGTCGTCTGTCGCGAGCTTGCGGATCGCATTGACCGCAGCAAGGCAAGCCTGGGTCTTCTCCCAGGTTTCGAATTCTCCGCACGGTTCGATCGAGCGCTGCTGAACGGCAAGTCTGAGGTAACACGCATCGCGCTCCTGCACGAACGAGTAAGCCTCACAATCCTCGCCCGTGAGCGGCCGGTTAAGCGCCGGGGCGCCCGGCTGCTGCGCCGCCAGCGGCGCGGCCAATGCCAGGAGCATCCCTGTAATAAGAAAGACTCGCATCGTGCTCTTCCTTACGGTTTGAGATTGGTTATCTTTCATGAGCGGGTCGTCCCGCCGGCACGGCTTGTCGCGCTGCGCCGCGATGAAGGCCTGCGGGTGAATCATGGGGTCCTCGTAGTCTTTGATGAAACTGTCGAAGGCGTCACGGAACGGCTGCCGGTAAGCACAATCAACCTTATCGAAAAAAGGGGGGCAGGCCGAAAGGGACACTTAAACCCATCTGTCCCTTTGTTAATTCGAGGTCAGGCGGGCTTGGTCGCGGTTTCCGCGAGGCGGACAAAATCCATCGACGAGATGACCCCTTTCAGGGCTTCATTGTCATCCACGACAAAAACGCGGTGAATGCCTTTTTCTGTCATGAGGCGCGCGATAGGGTAAAGCTTGTCTTCTTCACGAAAATTGAAGAGCGGACGGCTGATCATCGACATGGCGCTGATCGGTTTATCTCCGACCGCCTGGAGATCCACCTGCATGTCCTCTTCCTTGAGCATGATCTGGAGCGTCATGACGCGCAGCACGTCGGTGGTCGAGACCACTCCCACGAACTTTTCCTGGCTGTCCATGACAGGCACGCCGGTAATGTGCCTCTCCATCAAAAATTGCATGAGGTCTTTGAGCTTCATGTCATTGGGGACACTCTTGACGTTGCGGTTCATGATATCTGCGGCGCGGAGGCTTTCGAGATTCATCTAGATCTCCTGGAGTAGGTCATTATAGGAAAGCCCGCCACCTTCGTTGCAAGGGCAACAAGGCCGGACCGTTTCGTAGCAGTCTTTGGCATAGGGTGGTTTCTCATAGCGGCATTCGTCAGAACTCTTAACATTGAGGCATCATTCCAAAAGAGCCGGGTGAATATTATACCTTAATTAAACTTAGATCAATCCTGGTTCTTTTAGGGCTTCGGGGCCCGGTTCCGCACAAAGAATAAGTTGAGGGGGGGCGTTTCATCATCCCTGTATTGAGGAAGCGATCGGATTTCCACTGGATACGCTGGAAGGATTTCAGGAAGGCAAAAAAAAGGGGGCGGCCTTGGGAGGCCGCCCCCTTTGTCTTACATGCTTTTCGGTGTGGTGCAGGCCTTAACGCAAGCGGCCTTGCTCGTCTCGTCAAGCTGCTTATCGCACTTCTTGACGCAGGCTTGCGTAACGGCATCCTTACCGGGAACCACCGGCATATCGGCGGAAAAACCCGCCGCCTGGAAAACAAACATTAACGCCGCTAACCCCAACAATACTTTCGTCTTCATTTGAAACTCCTGTTTCCGGTGATAATGAGGGCGGATTCCCTCCGGGGGGGCCGACATCATATATCGGACGATTCGCCCCAGGCTTGAAGGCTTATGAAAGACTGCATCTTTTTATTTTAACGCGCCGGCGATCTGGCCCCATTGGATCCAGAACTGATATTCGCGCTTTCGCGCCTCGACAAGATCGCCGCCCAGGCGTTTGAAGAACGACGCCGCCGCATTTCCAAGACATTCCTTCAAAAGCCACGCGGGCGGCAGCCCCCGCGCCCCTGCGGCGATGGCCACGGATACG